>NZ_JAXDSU010000011.1:0-25306 GCF_034090325.1 Anaerococcus porci | reverse complement strand
TTTAGAAATGAGTTTTTTCATTCATTAACAGATGTTGTAAATAGATTATGTGAAACTATAAATCACCTTACTAAAGAAATGGTTAAAAGTATAACTCATAGAGATTGGATACAATATATGGAGTTAAATAGGTATTAGTATAAAAAGTAAAAAATACCAGAGAAGGTGTTAAACTAGCCCTGGTATTTAGTTCAAAATTATGAAATTACTATAAATAGTTAAAATTCTTATTAAATTAAGTCTATGACATTGTCCATCCACCATCAACTGGTAGGGCATGTCCTGTTATATAAGATGATTGATCACTAGCTAAAAATAGAGCTGCTTTAGCTATATCTTCAACAGTTCCAAATCTTGCCATAGGTATTGGTGAAAGATAAGCATTACACATATCTTTATCTTCTAGAGCTTCTTTTGTCATTCCTGTCTTTGATGTACCAGGACATATTGCATTAACTCTTATCCCATCTTTGGCATAATCTACTGCTAAAGCTTGAGTTAGAGAAATTACTGCCCCCTTACTTGCACCATAAGCTACTGCTTGAGGAAATCCTATGATTCCACCAGCTGATGCGGTATTTACAATCACTCCTTTAGATTCTTTTAAATATTTCATAGCATACTTACATGCTAAAAAGATAGAATCAACATTTACACCGAAAGAAGTTTTGAAATCATCAAAGCTTACTTCTTCAACATTACCTGGCTTAAATACACCAGCGTTGTTAAAAAGTATATCTATCTTTCCAAATTCATTGACTGCTTCTGCTATAAAGTTTTTAACATCAGAATCCTTTGAAACATCTGCCTTAACAGAGATAGCTTCTCCTCCATCTTTTTTTATTTCTTCTACAGTTTCCTTTGCAGATTCTTCATTATAATCTACTGCCACAATCTTAGCTCCCTCTTTTGCAAAAAGCTTTGATGTAAGCTTACCAAACCCTGAGCCTGCACCTGTAATAACTGCTACCTTATCTTTTAATAACATAGTATACTTCCTTTCTTAATTTTCCATCTTAATATATACCCTATTTTTTCAAAAAATCACCAAAAATAAAAATATTATTAATTCTTCAATATAAATAAAACTATCTCATTTTATAAATAACAAGTTATTTAAACTTTTCCTAACTAATACAAATCATAATAATATATTATTGAACTTATTAAAAGAAAATCTTTAAATTAAGTATTATTTTTGTTGCACTCTTCTCTAAATATATCTAAGATTTGTTATATAATATAGCAATAGCTTGATATATAATTTTAAGAAATATCTAACAAGTTTAAGTGAAATCTAGCTATATTATAGAAAATTCTAGAGTATGAGAACTCTTCAAATACAATAGTTAAAAAAATGCGAATTTTGATAAATAGGAGATTTGAAACTTTTATGCTTCTTCAAACTTATATTTTAATACTCAATTTTAACTTATTTTACTATTATATGAACAAAACTTATAAACACTGTATAACTTAAGTAAAAAATTATTTTCGTTTATTTTCTATTGGTCAACTCAAAGATTTATCTTACTATTCAACTAATTTATTATACTTTTTTATAATTTTCTCATCAAATTTGTCTGTTTTTTATGGTTATCATTGTATAAAGCTTGGTAAATAGTGATATAACTAGGTAATATAAGACCTTATCATGATGATTTTCTATAGAAAATTCTATTCCTACCCTATCGTCAAAATCTGCCAAAATTTTTTCTTTTGCATCTTGGAATATTTCTACAAAATTATCATACACAGCTTTTAGGGTAAAAGTTTTTACCTCAATTTCGATTCCTTTTGAAATTTCATCAATTTGCAAGGCTTGTTTGAATATAATAATAGTTAAAAGTTGGGCTATAGAATCTCTATAATACTTTTTCTTAATAGGCTCCTTAATATGACCTTGCTTTACATAGTTATTTATCATTGATGATGTTATGAAATTTTCTCCATATATAAAAAGAGGTGCTAAAATATTTTTAACAAAACTTATTAGCTCTTCTTTATAAAGCCCATCATTTGGAATGTTTTTCCAACTTGGTAGAGTAAGCTTTCTTAATTGTTCTAATTCTTTCATCGTTCCTATATTTTTCATAAGTCACCTCAAAGCCATTATACTTTATCTAGTATCTAAAAGTAATATAAAATAAAAAATCATTATTCAATTAAGCTTTTATTAAATCACTTAGAACTAGTAACTTAGTTCTAATATCTTTATTTAAAAAAAATTCATAAGGAATTTTATTCTCATTTTCTTATATTAAACTTCTAAGTCTATAATTTTATATGCCAAAACATCAACAAGACCTAAATCAGTTAAACCTAATTTTGGCACTACTGGAAGAGCTATAAAACTTAGGGTCATAAAAGGTGATTTCAAATCACAGCCTAAGTCTTTTGCTATCTTATTCAAAGCACTTATTTCACTTTCTACTTCTTCTACACCTTTCTCGCTCATAAGTCCACCAATAGGAAGTTTCATTTCGCCAATTATTTCACCATCAAGGCTTATTGCTATACCACCGTTTATCTTCTCTATATGATTTACAGCCTTGGCCATGTCATAATCATTTTCTCCTACTACAACTATATTATGGTTGTCATGACTCATTGAGTAAGCTAAAGCTCCCTTTTTAAGTCCCATCCCACGAACAAAACCTAAACCTATATTTCCATTTTTTCCATATCTTTCAACAACTGCAATTTTTATAATATCCCTAGCAAGATTATTTTGAATTTCTCCTTTTTTTACATCAAGCTCTTGTATTAGAATATTATTTATAATTTGATCTTTAGATAAGATCAATCACCCTTACCATAGTCTTATTTTCTCTATTAGATTTTATTGAGAAAGACTTAAAATCTATAGGATTTAAAAGCTTTACTGTATCTTTAATCCAAGCTGGATACTCTCTTTTTTCAATATTTCTAAGCATCTTTCCATTTTCTGCTACTAAATCTCCTTCATAAAACACCATGTCAGGGTATTTTTGACTTAAATCTTTTGATATTACTATATCTGCAAGTCTTCCTGGAGATATAGAACCTATTTCATCTTCTATTCTAAAGTGTTTAGCTGCATTTACACTTGCAATCTTTATAGCATCTATCATATCCATTCCTAGTTCTATCGATCTTTTTACGTTGTAGTTAATATGACCTTCTTCTAGGGTATCGTCAACATGCTTATCATCAGTACAAAACATGAAATTTTCTATAGGAAGATTATGATTAAGAATAGCCCTAATCATTGTATCAAGATTTCTTTCAGATGAACCTTCTCTTATAAATACGCTCATTCCAACTCTAAGCCTTTGAATCATTTCTTCTTTTGTTACACATTCATGATCATCTAAAATTCCCGCTGATGCATAAATATTTAAATCATGACCTAATCTTCCTATAGCATGACCATTGACTATTTTTCTTCTTTTAATTGTATTTGAAATCATTTGGATATAGTCTTCATTTATAGATAAGATTTTAGCAGGATCAATCTCGCCCATACTCAAACTTTCATTTTTTTGCATAAGTCTATCCATAGATCCTACATCTATTATATCTCCTGTTGTCTCAAGACCTGGTGCTGCTGGAACACATGAAGATACTTCTACAAACATATGATAAGGAAGATTTTTAGAAGAAATTAACATCTCTTCTATTCCCTTTTCACCAGCTACATTTGCAATCTCCATCATATCAGAAAATACACTAGTTACTCCAAATGGAACTATAAGATTTGCCAAAGCTTCCGGTGAGAGCATTGTTGATTCAAAATGCATATGGGAGTCTATAAGGCCAGGATAAGCATACATATCCTTGCAATCGATTTCTTTTCTTGCATGTAAATTTGTATTTGGATCTATAGATACTATTCTTTTATTATTTATGTAAATATTGGTTTCTAATATTTCTTTAGAATAAACATTTATTAGTTTAACATTATTAAGAACCAAATCGCAATCTTCTTTACCTAGTCCAACTTTGATATTTTTTATTATTTCATCTTTACTTCTCATCTTATGAGCCTCCATATATGTATATTTAAATATATTATATCACATATCATTAAGGCATTATATTAAAAAAGGGATATTGCTAAATGAATTAATCGTTCTATCATTACAAGATTCTCAAAGACAATTTGGCCTCCATTAGCTGAAATGATATTCTCAAATTGTCTATAAGTAACTTGTAATGATAGAAATTCATAATTTTGCAACAGTCCCTTAATTGTTTATTAAGCTGTCATTATTTTGAGATCATCTTCTACATTTGTAATTGGTGCAATATTGAAGTTTTCTACTAAAAAGTTTACTACTGTTTCTGAAAGAAATGCAGGAAGTGTAGGTCCAAGGTGGATATTTTTAACTCCAAGACTTAACAAGGCAAGTAAAACTATAACTGCTTTTTGTTCATACCAAGCTATATTAAATTCAAGTGGTAGGTCATTTACGCTATCAAGTTCAAATGCATCTTTAAGTAAAAGTGCAGTTTTAACTAATGAGTATGAATCGTTACATTGACCTGCATCGAGTACTCTTGGTATTCCATTTATATCTCCAAGATTTAATTTGTTATACCTATATTTAGCACAACCTGCAGTCAAGATTACATAGTCTTTTGGAAGTTTTTCAGCAAATTCTGTATAGTAAGACCTATCTTTAAATCTTCCATCACATCCTGCCATTACTACAAATTTTTTGATATTTCCTGCCTTTATTTCTTCTACTATATTGCCTGCCAAAGCTTCTACTTGATTATGGGCAAATCCACCTACAATTTTTGTATCTTCTAAGTTTTCTGGAGCATTGCACTCTTTAGCTTTCTTAATTATTTCAGAAAAGTCTTTGTATCCATTTTCATCAGCACTAATGTGTTTGGCTCCTGGATAGCCTGCATTTCCTGTCGTATAAAGCCTATCAAGATAATCATTATCTTTTTTTAGTGGAACTATACAATTAGTTGTCATTAAAATTGGTCCATTAAATTTTTGGAATTCATCATTTTGAGTCCACCAACTATTTCCATAATTTCCATGGAAGTGTTCATACGTCTTGAACTTAGGATAATAGTTTGCTGGAAGCATTTCAGAATGAGTGTAAATATCTACTCCACTGTCCTTTGTTTGTTCAAGTAGCATTTCCATATCATTTAAGTCATGACCTGATATAAGTATTGCTGGTCTATCTCCTGCAGAAAAATCAACTTCTGTTATTTCTGGATTTCCAAACTTTTCTGTATTAGCACGGTCAAGGGTTTCCATCGCCATAAGACCATGTTCACCAGTTTTTATAGTTAAATCTATTAGGTTATTTATATCCTTATCATCTTTTAGACTTTCTTCTAAAGTTTTTGCTATAAACCTATCAACTTCTTTATTTCTATATCCTAGGACATTGGCATGATGATTGTAGGCTGCCATACCTTTAAGTCCGTATGTTATAAGCTCAACTAGAGATCTTTCGTCCTCATTTACTATATTGAGTACACCTACTTCTATCGCCTTTCTTTTTAGCTCATTCCTATCGTCAGTTGTGTAAAGAGCAGCCTCTGATAATCCTACTAAGTTATTTTCTTCTATTAACTTATCTTTTAACTTTATAGTATCTTCTACCTTATCTAGTATATCTTCCTTATCAAAGTTTGCATTTGTGATTGTTACAAACATATTGTTTGAAATTAAATCATAGTATTTTTCATCTACATCTTCTATATTATTAAGAACTTCAGCAAGTCCTTTTGTTACATATATTAATAAATCTTGGCTATTTGCAGTATCTTCATTTTTTCCACAAACTCCAACCTTAGTACAGCCTTTGTTGCCAGCTGTTTCTTGACATTGAAAACAAAACATAATCAAAAATCCTTTCTTTTTTTTAATTTACATACCTATCATACAAGAGATGAAATTTTTAATCGGTAACCTATGTTACATGGGTAAATTTTTATTGGAAAATGTAAAAGTATAAGTAAGAAAATCATGATTTTATAGGTTTTTTATATGTTTTTTATAATTAAATGACTTTAAGAATAATTATTAGATAATATAGGGATATCTAAAAATAAATTCTACTTATTTTTAGACAAATAGTGGATAAATTTGATTAAAAGATTCTGTAAAAAAGCATTATATAGTAGATTTCCTAATAAGATAAGCTCCAAGCTAACATTAGTTTGGAGCTTATCTTTACCTATCTAATTTTTTTAAATGCTCTTTTGCATACTTTATATACTCTTGCATAACCTTGATTCTTGCATATTTTTTTTGGTTTCCCTCAACAATAATCCATGGTGCATAGTCTACATTTGTCCTTTCCAGCATCTCATTCATAGATTCTATATATTGATCCCACTTTTTTCTATTTCTCCAATCTTCATCTGTAATCTTATATTGTTTATCTGGCTCTCTTTGTCGATCTTTAAATCTTTTTAATTGTTCATCCTTATCAATCATTACAAAAAATTTCAAAACCAGAGAACCATGATCATAGATTTGTTTTTCCATATCAAGTATTTCATCATAGGCTCTATCCCATTCATTTACCTTGGCAAAGCCCTCTACCCTTTCAACCATAACCCTTCCATACCATGATCTTGAAAATATTCCTACATATCCATCCTTAGGAAGTTTTTTGTAAAAACGCCATAAATAGTTATGATCAAGTTCCTCTTTTGATGGAGCTGATATACCATGGACTTCAAAAAGTCTTGGATCGACTTCTTTTATAAGCCTTTCAATCGCCCCGTCTTTTCCTGCCGCATCAACCCCTTCAAATACAATAACTTGACTTATTCCCTTTTCATAGTATTTATACATAATTTCAGCAACTTCTTTTTGAAGTTTATTTTTTTTCTCTTCATAATCCTCGTCAGAAATTGCCTTTGATAGGTCAATAGCTTGCAAGATATTACTTCTTAGCCTATAATCACGCTCAACATTCTCATTTTCTTCCCTTTGTCTTATAACCCTCTCAATTCCTTGGGTAATTTTGTCTATGGCAAGTCCTAAGACTTCCTTACTGGCGGACTTTTTGTCATTTGCATCTATAATATCCCAGGGAGAGTAAGAAAGATCTGTCATCTCAAGCATTTTTGAAAAGTGTTTTTCATATTCTTTGTAATTTTCTTGTTGATCCCAATCAAGACCATCTAGGTAAAAATCTTCCTTCACAGAATCTTCTAATTTCTCAATTCTTTTCTTTTGCTCCTCTTTATCAACATTTAAGAAAAATTTAAGGATAATAGTTTGGTCATCATAAAGAGCTTTTTCTATAGACTTTATAGAATCGATTCTTTTTTTTAGCTTTTTCCCATCAAGATTCTTTTTCTCAAATAACTTATAATAAAAAGACCTATCAAATATCTTAATATGACCTTTCTTAGGCGTATTTATCCAAAATTTTCTTATAAAAGGATATAAATTATCCTCACGCTCATCCTTATCAAAAACTTCAACATCATAGTTTTTGGCCGCAAATTCACGAGTCAAGTCTTTTATAACATATCCACGGCCTGATGATTCCCATCCATCTACGATTATTAATATTGGAATAGAAAAGTCATTACAAATTCTTGCAACACGACCAAGTCTTTCAGCAAGCTCTGATCTTTTAAAATTTTGAAACTTCTTTTTTCTATTATCATCAATTAATTTACTCATAAAGCCCCCTTTTGAATATTTTTACCCGAAAATTAGACTAATTTATAAAATTTAATAAACTTAGCTTATAAATATAAAAAATCAAAACTTTGAAAAAAATTTGATACTAACTTTTTTCTATTGAACTTAATTATTGAAATATTGCTTATATTTATATCTTAGCAAATGGTATAAATTATTCAGAAGTCAAGATTTACATAGCTTATGAAAGTTTTTATTATTACAAACAAACCTTCAAATAGAATCAATATATAACTGATTATGAAATATTTGTTAATAGTATGGATATTAAATACTTACAAATTACTTTTGGAGATATTAACGATATAAATAAAAATGAGCTAAAAGATATAAGAAGATCTAGAAAAAAATAATCTTAAATTAACAGGAAATGTGCTTTTACATATTTTAGAAAATTTATTTGTAAAAAGTGAAGAAGATTCAAAAAACAATTTATGGATTTAGCCAAAAGTATTATATATCTAGATAATAATGATATAAAAATATGAAGATATAATTATATAAGGAATAATTGAAATATTAAAATATGAAAATATCGACGATATAACTAGAAGATTATTACCAAATAAAATGAAGCTTATAAATTATTATAGAAACAACGCTAAAGAAATTGATAGGTTATAAAAATCAACATATATTGTGAACTTTTTATCAAATTATATTTGAGATTTTACGTCTACTATTTCAAAATTTATAAAATTTCGTCTCCACTATAAACTTTTCTAGCTCATATTCCACTTTAGATTTGTAAGCCATTTGAGACCTTCGAAAAAATGCTTGTTTTCTTTTCCATAAATTTCCTCTTTTCTCAAATATTTTAGTATTATTACCCATAAATTTATTATATAAAACATTTTTTATAGCCATTAAAATAGCCATGATTTTGATAGTTATTATATTTTAAAATCATGGCTTAGATTAGTTTATAAGTTATCTTTAATTAATTTTACAATGTTTTTTACACCACTTTCAGTAGGAGCGTATGCATTGAATGGTATTTGAACTATTTTTTTATCATTTTCATTGGCGATTTTTTCAAATTTTTTAAAATTCATTCTCATTTGAGGACTCAACAGATAAAGATCATATTCTACATCTTTGATAATAGTTTACCCTTGCATAAATGTTGTAGCAGTTACTTTTATTTCCTTATTTTCTTTTTTAAAATAATCAAAAGCTTTTTTTGCTATCAAGGAACTTGACATCCCTGCATTACATAAGACTAATACTTTTTTCATTTAATATCCTCCATTTTTTTAAATTTTAAATAAATTCTTTTGAATCGTTCAGCAAATTCTATACTTGTGCTTGCCATTGTAAAATGATCTTGAGCATGGATTAAGAATATATTTACATCATTCTTATCTCCACCCGCTTCTTTGTTTAAAAGATCAGTTTGCAAATTATGACAAACTACCAGTTCATTTTTAGCCTTTTCTAGCATATTCTCAGCCTCAATAAATTCATAATTTTCTGAATAATTAATAGATTCATTGGCTAAGCTTCTAGCTTCTCCTGCATGCATAATAATTTCAAAAATACATTCATAATCTTTTTCATTAATTTTATCCATATTATTTATCTCCGTCACTATCTTTTATATCTACTTCATTTTTTAGCTCATCTTTTTCCATTACCTTAAAGAATGGATAATAAATTAGTACTGAAAGTATTAATATAAGTATTTGTAAGATTGTTGATTTGAAAGATAAGTTCATCAAGTATCCTTGAAGAAAAAATGGTGTATATCCTGGTGATTGTATGAAAGCTCTTTCAACTATTCCTGATTCAAAAATCTTATAAATTGGTAATGTTATTAAGGTTGGACCTATAACATATGGTATAAATAAGATTGGATTATAAACTATTGGAGTTCCAAAAGTTATAGGTTCATTTATACCAAATACAGCTGGAAGCAGTGAAATTTTTCCAAGCTCTTTATATCTTTTTGACTTTGAAAATAGCATAAGGATTAATAAACCAACTGTTATTCCTGAACCAGACATTAGTAAGAAATTGCTAAGAAATGTTTCGGTAAATACGTGTGGTATAGGTTTTCCCTGAGCATAAGCAGCTGCATTTTCTGTAATATTTTGAAGGGCTACTGGTAAGAATATTGGTCCAAGAGTAGCATCGCCATGTATACCAAACCACCATAAAAGTTGGATTAAAAATACTAAAAGCATTACACCAAATACATTATTTAGTCCAATTGATAATGGTTTCATTATAGATAGAATTATTTCAGGCACCAAACTTCCTGTTAACTTGAATATCAGTATTCTAATTGATAGGAATACTAAAGAATTAACTATTAGTGGAATGATTAACTCAAAGTTTTTAGATACCATGTCAGGAACGCCTTCTGGCATTTTAATTATGAAATTTTTCTCCTTTAATTTTCTAGAAATTTCAACACTAATTATAGCTACAAATATTCCTGTAAACATTCCTTTTGAATCTAAGTATGTCATGTCTATACCAGATTCTGTTACCGATGAATTTAAAATTAAATACATTACCAAACCATTCAAGCAATCTCCGATTGTATACATATCATAAGATCTTGAAAGATTATATGATACAAAAAGAGCTGTAAATAATCCCATAAGACCCATTGAAAAGTTAAATAGGGTCATTATTTCCAATTCATAGCTTGATACAAAGTTTGCATAAAAAGTATTTTGGAATACTTGAGCAAGATTTACTGCAACAAGAGTAAAAGAGCCAATAATTGTTACTGGTAATAAGGCAAGCATAGAGTTTTTTATAGCTTGAAGGTGAACTTGTCCTTCCATTTTTTCAACAATAGGTAATAATTTCTTTTCTAGAAATTCTACAAATTTATTAAATCTGTTCATAATATCTCCTTATGATAATTCTGGCCAATAGCCTTTGTTTACTACTATAAATTCATCTAAAACTTCTTTAGCAAGTTTTGCATTTGGAACAGTTTGATTTAGTGTAAATGCTTCAAGTGCCTTTTGGTATGAATTTTCAAAAAATGCATCTACTAATAGTTTTTCACTTGCAACTTGAGCTTCCATGAGCCCTTTATGAAAATCTGGAATATCAAATCTTAATGATATAGGTTCTGCACCATTTTTATTGATATAACAAGGTATTTCAACCACTACATCATCTCTAAAGTTTCTTATTGCTCCTTTATTAGGAACTATAATCATAAACCTTTCATTTTTGTCATTAATTATAGATGCACAAATATCCACTATATAGTTTCCATGAGAAGATGATTCATAATCTATGGTATTTAGGTCTTTGTTATTTTCAATTTTTTTGACGGTTTGTTTGATTTTTTTAAGTCTGCCATCCATAATTTCATTAGCTCTGGTATAATCTTTGTTTGATTGCTCAACTATTTGTTCTGAAAATAGATAGTATTCAAGATAGTTGTTTGGAAGATTTGACGGAAAGTATTCTAAGAGATTTTTATATCTTGTCCATGTTTTAGCCCAACTTTCTTCCTCATCGTCAACATATAAACCTTCTGACTTAATTTTTTCAATAATCTCTGGCATAACATCTCTATTAAGTTTTTTATCATAAATTGAATTATAAAAGCCAAAATGATTTAAACCATAGTAAACTGGTATCCAGTTTTTCCTATCATAATCAAAACTTTTACAAATCATATCCTCAATTCCTATAGTCATATCACAGGCATTTATAATCTTTAAATTAGGATATTTTCTTCTTACAGACTCAGCTATAATTGTTTCAGGATTCGTATAATTTAAAATCCAGCAATCTGGTGCATATGTGTGTATCTTTTCAACTAAATCAAGAAATCCATTCATTGACCTTAAAGCATAGGAGAATCCTCCCAATCCACATGTCTCTTGACCTATAAGACCGTATTTTAGAGGTATTTTTTCATCCATTTCTCTCATTTTCATACCTCCAACCCTTATTTGAGAAAATACAAAATCTACATCTTCAAAGGCTTCTTTTGGGTCTTCTGTCGACATAATTGATATCTTATAATTATCTTTTTTTATCAAAAAGTTAATTATGATATTCATATCATCATTTCTCTCTTTCTCTATATCATAAAGTCTAATTTCATCTATATCTAGCTCATCATGATTTAAGAGTGAAAGTACTATTCCTGGTGTATGTCCACTTCCTGCTCCTGCAACAGCAACTTTTAATCCTTTTTTCATTTTATTGCTCCTTATCTATAAATATTTCCATAAATTCTTTAATATTATCAATTTTACTAGCCCTATCAATTGCCCTTTCATTATCTAAAAACCTTCCTAGATAATCATAAAAAATATTTAAATCTTTTGCTTTCTCATTTAATACCAAGGATACTATTAACTTAACCTCTAATCTATCCCATATAATGGGACTATCTAAACTAATAATAATTAAAAATGTATCAGCTTTGGTCGTTTGAAGTATATGAGGAATTGCTATCATTTTTTCATATTCTGTAGCTCCCATTTCTTCTCTTTGAATCATTTGTCCTAAAGACTTATCAATATCGATACCAGATTTCAACTTTATAATTTTTGCTATTTTTAAAAGAACTTGATCTTTTGTTTTTATATTTGAATCATTTATAAGAACAGATTTTTTAAATATTTTGTATATACAATCTAGATTATCTTTTTTAAAGGCATTCTTAATATTATAAAGATCATTTTTTGTAAATAAAATATCTACATAAACTATTGGTGTTTTTGTATTTATATCTAAATCAACTGATGAAATGATAAAGTCATAATTATCAAGTTTATATCTTTTTAAATTTCTTAAATCTGTTATTGTTATCTTTTCAATATTTTTCTCGAATTGTTTTTTTAGTTGTGCTTTCATTATTTGAGCAGATGAGTTTCCAGAACCACATACAATAAGTATATTTTTGTTCTTATTTGATGAGCTTTCTATAGCAGCCATTATATGAAGAGCAATATAACCTATCTCATCTTCAGACAGCCTCGTCCTATATTTATTATTTATAACATTTGCTCCAACTGAAGCTATAATAAAAGAAATTTTATTTTCCTTTATATCTGAAAGAATTGGATTTTTCATGTTAAATCCATATTTTATCCTGTTAATTAAAGGACCTAGATGAATTGCAAGTGCAAAATATAATTCAATATTTTCTCTAAAATCATATTTTGTTACTTTATAAATTTCATCAATTATATCTTGAGATAATTTTAAAATATCTGATGATATTTTTTCTTGGTCTTTTACTATATTTTTTGCGATTAAGTGCATTGTTATATATACTAGTTCTTCTTTTGGAATTGTTATTTCAAGTTTGCCTTGAAGTTCTTTTACAATTTTATTAGCTATCTTAAATTCTTCATAAGATACAACTTTCTTTTCCATTTCTTTTGAAAGTTTGATGTATTTTTTCTGTCTTATTCTTAGTATAGATATATAGATATGTATAACTAAATTTTTGAAGTTTACATATGGCATATAATAATCTTCTCCAAAATCTAGTTCATCAACTATATCTTGAATCTTATTAAATAAAACCTTATTTTCATCATCATCAAATAATGAGGGATCTTCACCTATTTCATTTTTGATAGCAAGTCTTATATTTTTCTCACTCCCTTCAATTCTCATGCCATAATATGGCTTAGATACTAATTCTAGATTGTAATCTTTTAAGGTATCCCTAATAATAGGTAAATCCTTATTTATTTGAGATTCACTCACATGAAAGTTTTCAGCTAGTTCATGTTGTTTTATATAAGAGCTTGAAAATAAAAACATTCTTAAGATATTTTCATATCTTAATTCCTTATCTCCACTTTCTTCTTGAAAGTAAGCATATTTGTACCAATCATTTTTAAGGAAATTTTTAAACTTTTTTTCATCTAATATTTTGAAAAGATATCCCTTTCCTGTTTTAGATTCTATTATCGCCCCCTTATCTTTTATCTTTGAATTTAATAGATTTATCTCTTTTCTTATGGTTTTAGAAGATAATTCCATTATCTCTCCTATTTCCATAGACGTGTGATAATCATAGTCCGAAGTCAAGTAGTCAAATATTTGTTTTAATCTAGTTTCTATCATATAACCACCTTGTAAAATAATTATAACCAGTATTTAAGATAAGCTCCACTCAAACATTTTCCTTAAGCTTACGGAAGATGTTTATTTGATTAAATTATTAAGTAAAATATAATCATAGAAAAGACAATTTTAAATATTATATTTTTGAAAAGATAAAGATGGAGGAATAATGAAAAAAATTATTGCTGTTGATATAGATGGAACTTTGCTGGATTCTAATAGACAGATTAGTCAGAGAACTAAAGAAGCCTTGATTAAAGCTCAAAAATTAGGTCATATAGTTGTTATAGCCTCAGGACGTGATCCTTTTGGAGTGTTTCCTTTTGCTAAAAAACTAGAGTTTGATAAATATAATGGACTTTTGTCTAATTTTAATGGTGGTAGGATTACTAATTTTCAAACTAAAGAAGTATTGATTAACCATGCTTTAGATATAGAACTTTCCAAGGAAATTCTAAAATTCAGTGAAGATAATATAGATATGGGCTATATTATTTATACAGATGATGGTATTATTACAAATTCTCACGATACCTATGTTTTAGATGAGGTTTGTGAAAAGGCCTTTACAACATATAAGGTTATTAAAAATTTAGCAGATACATTGGATTTTCCTATAAATAAAATCATGTTTTCCCAAGACCCAGCCCTCATAGATAAGGATGCTGAAAAGCTTAAGGATAAGTTTTTTGATAAAACTACCCAAGTTAAGTCTACTCCTTATTATTATGAAATTATGCCAAAAGGAATTGATAAGGGAAGATCTTTGCTTGAAATTGCAAATTATTATAATATGGATATGAAAGATGTCATAGCTTTTGGCGATGAGGAAAATGACCTTACAATGATTGAAATGGCAGGGGTTGGTGTAGTAATGGAAAATGGAACTGATGAAATAAAAAAAATAGCAAACTTTGTTACAAAGTCTAATGATGAAGATGGTATAGCTTATTATCTAGAAAATTATGTTTTTTAGGAAACTTTATCATGTTAATTTTTTTTGACTTTGGGTATAAATATCTAGTACAATATTTTCTAACTAAGGAGGAAATATGATTATAGGAATACCTAAAGAAATAAAAGATCAAGAATCTAGAGTTGCTATAGTACCTGGCGCTGTAGCAGAGTTAGTAAAAGCAGATCATGAGGTTTGGATTGAAAAGGATGCAGGCCTTGATTCAGGAATAGATAATAAAGATTATGAAAATGTAGGAGCGAAGATTGTAGACAGTGCCAAAGAAATTTGGGAAAATTCTGATATGATTTATAAGGTTAAGGAACCTTTAAAAGAAGAATATAAATATCTAAGAGAAGATCTTATTCTTTATACATATCTCCACCTTGCAGGAAATAAAGAACTTACAGATATACTAAGAGAGAAAAAAGTTACAGCCATAGGATATGAAACTGTTCAACTTGATGATAAGCTTCCACTTCTTAGACCAATGAGTGAGATTGCTGGAAGGATGTCTGTGCAAGAAGGTGCAAGATATTTAACAAAACCTGAAGGTGGCCGTGGAATACTTCTCCAAGGAGTTCCAGGAGTTAGACCTGCTCATGTAGTTATAATTGGTGCTGGTACTGTAGGAACTGCTGCAACAAGAATAGCAGCTGGTATGGGAGCTAGAGTTACAGTACTTGATGTAAATATAGATGCTCTAGCACATCTTCAAGACCTTTTCCCAGATAAGATTGAAACAGTTTATTCTAATCCGATGAATATAGAGTCATCTGTAAGAGATGCAGACTTGGTTATATCAACTGTTTTAATCCCAGGAAGACGTGCACCTCAACTTATTAAAGAAGATACAGTAAAACAAATGAAAGAAGGTTCTGTAATAGTTGATGTTGCTATAGATCAAGGTGGTTCTACTGATATTACAAAAGGTCATGCAACAAGCCATACAAATCCAGTATTTACGAAACATGGTGTAATCCACTATGCAGTAGCTAATATTCCAGGTGCAGTTGCTATAACTTCAACCTATGCCCTATCTAATGCTACAACAAAATATGCTAAAGCAATAGCAAACCTAGGTTTAAAAGCCGCTTGTGAAAAATTCCCAGAATTAATTTCTGGTATCAATACCTATGATGGCTACGTTACAAACGAAGGTATAGCTGAAGATACTGACAATGAATATAAAGAACTTAATATAAAATAACAAATTAATAGGCTCTTGCAATGAATAATTCATTTTGCAAGAGCCGTTTTTTAATGCTTTTTTAAATTTATTTGAGTTATTAAGGATACAGATATTAATATGAACAATTGTATAAATGTAAGAATCAAGAGATTTTTTTCATTTATATCCCCTACATTAATAAATACAAGTGTTAATATTATAGCTATTATTCCACCATAAAATGAATATTTAGATGCTAATTTTTGAGCTTTATACCAAGATTTTTCATCCTTCATTGAAAGTTTTGTCCTAAAACCTGAGTATTTACTTATCTTAGATTTAGCCTTATATGATAAATAAATAGACAATATTATTAAGGTGATTGGAATTATAAAACTCACTATTAATATATACATATCTATCTCCACTAATCTTTATTTTTAAATCTATATGAAAGTTTATTTCTTTTAGAAAGTTTACTTATATTCCTTTCAAGCTTTTTATATTTTTTTATCCTTTCTTTATAATACCCATTTATAATTTGAATTAATCTTTCTTTATTTTCTTCTTTTCTAAACTCATAAGATTCTATTAAGCTAAGGATCCTGTTTCTAAATCTAAGTTCTTTATCTTTAGATTTTTTTACATAATCTTTTATATTCTCACTAAAGTTTCTTTCTAACTCTCTTCTTATTTCAAGACTATCATCTTTTATTTCATCTATTTTTTCGTCTAGATTCTTTCTTTTTTGATCAAGATTTTCTTTTAACACTTTCTTATAAGCTTCTGCTTTTTCTTCCATTTCTATAAGCTTTCTAAATCCATAAGCATCTTTTATAGAAAGATATGTATCGAGTAAAAATAAAAATATTAAAATATAACTTATAAAACTAATATTTGAATTTTCATATATCTTTATTTTAGGCATTACAAATTTATAGGTTAAATCATATAAAAATATAGATATGAATCCCCAAAAAAGCGAAGATCTCAAGCAAATATACCCATTATAATTTAAGAATCTTTCATCGTAATCCCAGTATCTTATCTTAAATAATTTTTCTATTGCCCAGCCTGTTATAAGTTCTAAAATCGTTGCAATTATACTTCCTACTATAAATATAGATAATTTATTGTAAAGATTTCTTGTTGAAAATATTACACTTATAGCACCGAAACCATATATTGGTAGAATAGGTCCCTTTAAAAATCCCCTATTAGCAAATTTTTTTTCATTTAAACTAACCCAGGCTGTCTCCCATACAAATCCTAGAAATGAAAAGAAAAAGAATAAGTTTATATATCCCATAATTACTAACCTCTTTTTTATATTTTACCCTTATTATAGAACCTTTCTATTGATAAAAAAACACCAAAGTTACTATGTTAATAACTTTGGTATTACTGTTTAATTATTAAATTTCTTCTTTCAAATTACCATCCACTATTTTAAATACCCTATCACAATAATCTACAAGCCTAATATCATGAGTTACCATCACAATTGATACATCTTCTTCTCTACTTAAATTTTTAAGTATTTTAACTACATCAATGGCTCTTTTTGTATCAAGACTTGCTGTGGGTTCATCTGCTAGGATTAGGTCAGGAGATGGATAAAGAGCCCTTGCTATAGCAACTCTTTGCCTTTCTCCACCAGAAAGATCTGTTGGATACTTATCCTTTCTTTTATATACATCAAGTTTTTTCAAAAGATTTTCTGCTCTTTTTTCATCAAATTTGTTTTTCCCAAACTTATCTACCAATTTAAATTGATCCATAATAGTAAGGTATGATACTAAGTTTGATGATTGAAGGATAAAACCTATTTTATCAAACCTAAGGTTTGCAAGGTCTTTCTCACTTTTTTTGCTTATATTTTCATCTTTAAAACTTATAGAGCCTTCACTTGGTTTTTGAAGTCCTCCCATCATAGTAAGCATGGTTGACTTGCCAGAGCCTGATGGTCCTATAACTGCTACAAGCTCTCCCTTATTTATTGAAATTGAGGTATCCTTTAAGGCTTCTATTTTTTCATCTCCATCTTTGAAGTATTTTTTTACATTATCAAATTTTATAATTTCCATTATTCTAAAGCCTCCAATGCTTCTACTTTTGAAACTGCTCTTACTGAGAAAATTGCCCCAAGAAGACTTGTTGTAATCATAAGTAAACTTATTATTAGGTAATTAGTAAAATTCACTTTAAAAGGAACTTTAGCTGGCAAGAATATATTTGATATATATGTCAACCCTAACCCTATTAAAACTCCCAAGAAAACTAATATCAATGTTTGAAATATAACTGATTTCGATATATAGTAACTTGATATTCCTTGAATTTTAAGAATAGCAAAAGTTTGTTTCTTTTGCATAGTTATTATATAAATAAAAACTCCTAAAACTATTGATGATATAACTATCAAAAATCCTATCATCATTATAAAGGTAAGGTTTTGTGCTGTATATCCTGGCAATTTTTTTATAAATTCATTAATCTCTACTATATCATAATTATCATTTTCAATTTTTTTGTCATCATGGACAATTATTCCTGAAATTCTTTCTGGTGAATTATGGGGCATCTGAGGCGATGTATCTGCATCTTCTTTTTTATAATTCATAGCTTGATTTGATGCACTTTCAACAGATGTATAAAATACTGGTCTTACTGAAAACTTACTTTCTTCTGTAAAGCCAACTATTTCATACTCTTTATCATTTTGAGAAAGTCTAATCTTATCTCCTAATTTAAATCCTTCTTCATCTTTAAGTGATTTAGAGCCTACAATCTCCTTAGTAAAATCTTCTATATCTCTTCCTTCAACAATACTTGGCCTTGCCTTAGATTTCTTATCAAGTCCCATAATGAATATTGAATAAGTTGTATTCTCACTTGTATCTCCATTTTTATAGGCTACCGCACTTAATACATTTATCGGAGATATGTCATGACCTTTGAACTTATCAATATCTTCTTTTTCTAGAACAGATGATAGAATATTCTTGTTTGTTCCTTTTTGTAAAATAACTCTATTTCCATTCCATAAGTCTACTGCCAATCTATCTGAAGATGAAAGGCCATAGGCAAGGGATGTTAGGAAAAATACCAAGTATGATATTAAAACTACTATTGATATTATAAGAATGAATCTTCCTTTTTCCTTTTTCATTTCTTTTAATGCTAAAAACATAATGCTTCCTTAATTTTAGATTTGTTGAACACGTGCCCTCATTCTTATGTTATACCGCATTTATTTGTATAAGGTAAATCTTTATAGATATTTCCCTATTGCTATAAAATGAAAATAAAATGTTTAAAGTTCTTTGTTCAAATAAAAAAAAGCAAGACTAAGCTTGCTCATATTTATTTGCCCAACATGAAGTTATTAAGGGGATTACTATAATAGTAAATATAACTGATGCAGCAACCTGAGCTGTTGCTATTTCTACAAAAGGCATCCAAGTCTTGTCTATTGAGCCAATGATTGCAGGAACTGCTATGGCATTGGCTCCTGTTGTTGAAATTGCCCAGGCAGAATGGCCTCTCCTTTTATTTATCTTCATATCTATAAATACTGTAAATGAACCCATTATAAATACTACTATTACGCCAAGAAGAATCCCTGAAAGTCCTCCCTTAAATATATCAAATATATTTATTCCAGCTCCCATGCTAAGACCTAAAAATACTATTATATACTTTTGACATTTCCTTAAATTTTCTCCAAATTCATGGTCTATATTTCCAATAATCATACCAAAAATAAGAGGTACTATGGAGTCTATAATATTTAATACTGAAATATTTGCCATACCACTTGATCCAAATATCAAAAGAGCTAAAAAAGGGCCTGTAATAAGGCCCGCAATTCCTGTGCCCGCATTATCAATTTCATCCCCATATTCAAGATTTAAGGAGATAAAAACTGAATTGTTATGATTTAAAGTCCCACATACTAAGGCAAGGATTGATATACCAAATATACCTTCTTTTCCAAAAAATTTAGATACTAAAAATACTATCACTACCCCTATAAAAACTCTGGCTATAGATATAATCCCTGTTCTTTTTACTGCAGTTGCTAGATTTTCAAATCTAAGCCCTGTTCCAGATATGGTTAGATTTAATGCCATAAGTCCAACCATTCCTTCTGTTGTAAAAAGATGTTTGGAAAATTTTCCTATAGTAAATAGATTTGGAAAAAATGAATTTAATATTGCTGTTATAAACAAGGGAATCATCATATTCCCTGCTGGTATTTTTTTAAATAATTTTTCTATCATAAAAACTCCTCAAATATAAACTTACTCTAAAACAAAGATTTTTCTATTTATATATTAAAATTAAATTTTTAACAATATTTTTATAAGTTTTAATATTTTAAGATTTCAATTTAAAAAGGCTCTTGCATGAATTACTCTTGCAAAAGCCTTGTAAATATTGGAAGATCAAGTTATTTTTTATTTAGATTTTACTAGTTCAAGTGGACTTGCCACATACTCTTCTACTTTTTCACCTTGAAGATATTTTATTGCAGTTTCCAAAGCAATCTTGCCCATTTCTTTTGGTTTTTGAGCAACTGTTGCCGATAACTTTCCTTCTTCAACAGCCTTTAAGGCATCTTCATTTCCATCAAAACCTACTATGGTTATATTTTTGCCACTTGCCTTAATTGCTTCAGCAGCTCCCATTGCCATTTCATCATTTTGTGAAAATACTGCCTTAAGTTCTGGATGAGCTTGAAGTAAGTTCTCCATTACACTCATTCCTTCTGCCCTATCAAAATTTGCAGTTTGGCTAGCTACAAGATCTATTTTTCCATCTGTAGCATTCTTAAATCCTTCTCCACGTTCCCTTGTTGAACTTGCTCCAGGTATTCCTTCAAGTTGAACTACTTGGGCTCCTTCTCCAACAGCTTTTAGTATGAATTCTCCAGCCATTTCTCCACCTTTTACATTATCACTTGCAACTAAAGATACTACTTTACCTTCATCTGATTTTCTATCTACACAGATTACTGGAATGTTTGCATCATTTGCATTTTGTACAGATGGTGATATAGCTGTTGAGTCTACTGGGTTTATGATTATTAAATCAAGTCCTTGGGTTATAAGATCTTCTACTTGATTTGATTGAGTTGATGAGTCATTTTGAGCATCCATTATAACTACATTTACCTTCTTATCTTTAGCTACTTCTTCTATACCCTCTCTTACTGACACAAAAAATGGGTTATTTAGTGTAGACATTGATACACCTATTTTTATATCAGCTAAGTCTTCTTTCTCATCTTCTTTTTCTTCTTTTGTGATAGCTTTATTTGAACTATCATCTGCCTTGTCCTTTCCTCCTTCAATAGAGCATGCTGTAAATACAAAAAGTCCAAGTAATAAGCTTAATAATATTTTAGATATTTTTTTCATTTTTCTCTCCTATTTGCTTCTCTTACGGTCGATTAAAACTGCTATAAAGATTACAATACCTTTAACTATTTGTTGGTAAAAACTTGAAACTCCCAATAGGTTAAGACCATTGTTCAATACCCCTAGTATAAGTACACCTATAAGTGTACCAAAAAGTGAACCTTGACCACCTGACATAGAACATCCACCCAAAACTACTGCTGCTATGGCATCCATTTCATAACTTGTACCTGCTGTTGGTTGGGCTGAGTTAAGTCTTGATGTTAATACTAGTCCTGAAAGTACACTCATTAAGGCTGATATCATATAAACAATTATTTTTACTTTTCCTATATTTATACCTGATATAAAACTTGCCTTTTCATTTCCTCCTACTGCATAAACCCTCCTACCAAAGGCTGTCTTATTTAACACTAGAGAAAGTATTATAAACACTATTAAAAATAGAATAACTTGGAATGGAATACCTAAAACTCTTCCTCTCCCTAAGAAGGCAAATACAAAGTTATCTCTTTGTCCTGGAATTGGTCTACCATCTGTATAAACTAGTGTGATTCCCCTATAAATGGTCATTGAGGCAAGGGTTACTATAAATGGCGCAAGTTTTCCTTTTGTTATAAATAAACCATTTATAAAACCTAATAACAATCCTAAGGCTATAGCTATAAAAATAGCTAAAAATACATTAATACCACTTGCTAAAAGCCCTGCAAAAATAGCAGATGTTAAAGCAAGCATAGAACCTACTGATAAATCTATTCCACCAGTAAGTATTACAAATGTCATACCCAACGCTATAAAACCATTTACTATAAGTTGTCTTAAAAGATTCATAAGATTTGATGGCCTTATAAACCTAGGGTTTAGAACTGATACAAAAACAATAAGCACCAAAAGTGCAATTATAGTTCCTACATTCTTATTGGATTTCAAGAAACTTTTTGACTTCTCTTTCATAAACTTCCTCCTGTTGCAAGAGTCATAATTTTCTCTTGGTTTGCATCTTCTTTAAGTATTTCACCTTGAAGAGAGCCTTCATAAATTACATAAATCCTATCAGATAAACTTAAAAGCTCTGGAAGATCTGATGAGATAAGGATAACTGAAAGGCCTTTTTCAGTAAGATTTGAAATTAGATTATAAATTTCTCTTTTAGCACCTACATCTACCCCTTTTGTTGGTTCATCTAAAATTAGAATTTGTGGATTTATGGCAAACCACTTGGCTATTACAACCTTTTGTTGATTACCTCCTGAAAGATCACCTGTCTTTGTTTCAATATCCATAGCCTTTATCTTAAAATCATCTTTTAATTTTTGACTTAGGGTTTCTTCCTTTTTTTTATTTATAAATCCACCATCAAGGATTTCTTTAAAGTTTATCAAAGAAATATTCTCCCTAATAGATTCATCTAATACCAAGCCTTCTTCCTGTCTATTTTCAGTAACAAAAGCAATTCTATTTGCTATAGCATCTTGTGGGTTTTTAATAGTTATATGTTTTCCATTTAAGATAACCTCGCCACTATCTTTTGGGTCAAGCCCAAAAAAAGACCTCATAATTTCAGTTCTTCCTGCCCCCATAAGTCCAGAAATACCTAAAATCTCACCCTTTTTAAGTTTTATATTTATATCTTTAAAATAATTCTTGCTTGTAAAATTTTTAAGCTCAAGTATTACATCACCAGGTCTATTTTCTATCTCAGGATAAAAATCTCCTATATCTCTACCCACCATAAGAGATACTACTTCATTTTCATTAGTCTTTTCAGTATCAAGAAGGGCAACTGACTTTCCATCTCTCATTACTGTTATTTTATTAGAAAGAGAGAAAATCTCCTCCATCCTATGAGATATATAAATCATAGCTACATTGTTTTTCTTAAGTCTTGACATTAATTCAAATAGCTTTTTTATCTCATTATTAGTAAGAGCACTTGTTGGTTCATCAAGGATTAAAAGTTTAACTTCATTTAGGTTGGCTTTTGCAATTTCCATCATCTGCCTTTGACCTACAGATAAATTTCTTACTTTCTCTTCTGGATTAATATTTATATCTAGAGAGTCAAAAAGTTTCTTACATTTCTCTTTCATTTTTTTAAAGTCAAGAAAAAACCCCTTTTTTATCTCTTGATTCATGAAAATATTTTCATAAACTAAGAGATCTGGAAAGTCTATCAGTTCTTGATGAATAAAGGAAATTCCAAGATTTTTTGCAATATCCTGCTTGTCTATAGAAATTTTTCTTTCATCGACAATTATCTCACCTTCATCTTTTTCTAAAATTCCTGATAGGATGTTCATAAGAGTTGACTTTCCAGCCCCGTTTTCTCCTACAAGGGCATGTATATCCCCACCTTCTATAGAAAAATCAACCCCTCTAAGTACGTGATTTTTTCCAAATGACTTATATATATTATTCATTTGTACTTTCATATTAAACTCCTAGAAAATATTTCCTGATTCGAGAATAATATTAGAGTAAGGAGTAGTTTCTCCTGTTCTTATTATGAACTTACAAGCTGAAAGCTTTCTTTTAAAGTCTTCATGACTAACATAGCTTGGTTTGATGTTTGGAAGGAGCTTTTTTATAGCTGCTTCTTGCTTCTTGTTTTTCTCTTTAATCTCACTTGCCAAAATATATCCTTGACAGATATACTCATTGAGTAATGTCTCTAAAACATCAATAAATTTAGGTTCTCCTAACTTTAAGGATATGTCAATTTTTTTATCACTTTCTATTGGAAGCCCACAATCTCCTATGGCTATGAGATCAGTATGTCCCAAATCTGAAAGAGCTTTGGAAATCTCTGAATTTAAAATTCCATTTTTTTTCATGATAAATTCTCCCTGAATTTTTTAACTTCTTCTATACTTGGGATAGAAGTTGAAGCTCCATCTTTCATACAAGCTAGAGCTGATGCTATTGATGCCAAATCCATAGCTTTTTTTATATCATCTCCCTTATAATAACTTCCTACAAAAAATCCCATAAAGGTATCTCCAGCCCCAGTTGTATCAACAGTATTAACTATATATGCCTTTTGTTTAATAAGTTCATCCTTATCAAAATAAATAGAACCATTTGCCCCAAGAGTTAAGATTACCTTCAAATCTGGATAAGTCCTTCTAAAAAATTCAATTATCTCATCATTGTTAGAAAACTTGCTTATATCCTTAGCTTCTGTTTCATTTAGGACAAGTAGGTCTAGTTTACTAAAGTCAAGATTAAAAATAACCTCATTTATAGGTGATGGATTAAGGACTATTTTCATCCTCTTCTCCTTTGCCTTATCTACTATATAGGAAAGAGATGAAATCTCATTTTGTAAAACTAAGACATCATCTTTTGAGAAATAATCCAATACTTCATCTACAAATTTCTCATCTATATCAAAGTTTGCTCCCTTGTATAAAACAATTGAGTTCTCTCCATTCTTATCGACTTGAATAAGAGCGTTTCCTGTATCACTATTAGACCTTCTAAAAAATTTTGTATTAATTGAATTTTCTTCAAACAAGTTTTTAATAAATTCTCCATCATTACCAAAAAGACCAGCATGATATAAATTATCATAAACTTTTTTTAAGGCAATCGATTGGTTTAATCCCTTACCGCCTGGCTTTTTTTTCAATGAAATTGATGAAATAGTTTCTCCAGGCCTTGCAATATGATCAACCTTAAAATAAGAATCTATATTTACAGAACCAAAATTTAATATATTCATATAAGCACCTCTTTTATTATGCCTTTTATCCAAACGTTTGCGACCTATTAAATATAAAATTATAAAGACTCTTTGTCAAGTATTTTAAAAATTTTTATATTTAGCAAAGTATTATGTTACTTTTCTCTTCTAACAAAGCTATCCCAGTCTTTTTTGAAATTTTCTATTCCTTGACTTGTTAGTGGGTGGGTCCACATTTTCTCAAATAATGTCCCTGGTATTGTTGCTATATCACTTCCTGCTAAGGCTGCTTCTTCTAGATGTTTGTTTG
>NZ_JAXDSU010000102.1:0-16804 GCF_034090325.1 Anaerococcus porci | reverse complement strand
GAATATTAGGGTACAGTTTGTCTTTATCCCTTCTTTTGAAAGGGTGTTTATTGCTTTTAGACCTTCTTCTGTCATTGGTATCTTTACTACTATATTTTCTGCCCATTTTGCTATTTCTCTTGCTTGTTTTACCATCTCATCATATGTGTAGCTTGTAACTTCTGCTGATATTGGGCCATCTACTATTGATGCTATTTCTGTTACTACTTCTTTGAAGTCTCTTCCTTCTTTGTTTATTAGTGAGGGATTGGTTGTTACTCCATCACATAGACCTAGGTCATTTATTCGTTTTATTTGTTCGACATTTGCTGTGTCTAGAAAAAATTTCATTTTTTACTCCTTTGTAATCATTATTTAGTATACTCTTACCCAACTTAATAATTTAATCTATAAATTTTACTATGATATAATAAAAAGCAAATAGTCCAGGAGGAATAAATATGAAAATAATTCTAGCTGTTGATAGGGATTTTGGAATAGGAAAGGATAATAAACTTTTATTTAGATTAAAAAAAGATCTAGCCCATTTTAAAAAGCTTACCCTAAATAACATAGTAATAATGGGTAGAAAAACATATGAGTCTATGGGAGGAGGTCTTCCTAAAAGAGAGAATATAGTTCTAACTCGTAATAAGGATTACAAAATAAATGACGGACTTGTTTTTAATAATGTAGTAAAACTTTTATCCTATCTTGAAAAAAATAAAAATGATAGGGATATTTTTGTAATAGGAGGAAATGAAATAGTAGAGCTTTTACTATCTTTCTGTGATGAAGCTATTATCACAAAAATAGATACTAAAAAAGATGCTGATACTTTCCTTCATAATTTTGATAATGACAAAAATTTTGAAATTTATAAGGAATCTGACATAATAAACGAAAATGATACTAATTTTAAATATGTATATTATAGGAGGAAATCATGATTGAAATATTTGTATCAGAAAAATGTCCACATTGTACTGAAGTTATAAAAAATTTTGAAAATGATGAAAATTATTATGGAAAAGGAGCAAAACTCATAAATATAAACGGACCTTTATCCAATCTAAAGAAATTTCTATCATATAGGGATAAGCTTGAAGGATTTGAAAAAATAAAAGAAGAGGGGAAAATAGGAATTCCATCAAAGGTTGTTGATGGAAAAGAAGTTTTATTTTTTGACCAAGTTTAGAAAATATAATTTATAAAGTAAAAATATTACAAATACCAGTTTAAGCCAAGTCTTATCCTGGTATTTTTTATTTTATATTGACAGTTATCGATATGAGTTTTATACTAATACTTGGAAGGAGTTATTATGGATTTAGAAAAACAAGCTAAAATTTATAAAGCCTTATCTGAAGAAAATAGGCTTAGAATAATAGGTATTCTACAAACAGAAAAAAAATGTGCTTGTGAGATATTAGATTACCTTGAAATAAGTCAGTCTACCCTATCTCACCACATGAAAATTCTTTGTGAATGTGGACTTGTGGAATGTCAAAAAAAGGAAAAATGGTCTTATTATAACCTATCAAAAGATATGACCGATGAAATTATAGAAAGTTTACAAAGTTTATTTAAAAAAAGGAGAGAAGATGAAAGATAGTAAAAAGGAAATTAGTTTTTTTAATAGGTATTTATCTATATGGGTTATTATTTGTATGGTTATAGGAATATTCATAGGACAATTTATACCTCAAATTCCTAATTTTTTAAATAAATTTCAATATGCTAACGTATCAATACCTATGGCAATCCTAATATGGCTTATGATATATCCTATGATGATGAAAGTAGATTTCCAATCTATTAAAAATGTCGGCAAAAATCCCAAAGGTTTATTTCTTACTTGGCTTGTAAATTGGGCTATCAAACCCTTTACCATGTTTTTAATAGCTTGGTTTTTCTTTTTTGTTGTATTTTCAAGAGTTATTGATGTAAACCTTGCACGTGAATATCTTGCTGGTGCTGTACTTTTGGGAGCTGCTCCTTGCACTGCCATGGTATTTGTATGGAGCCATTTGACAAAAGGAGATCCTGCTTACACTGTTGTTCAAGTAGCAAGTAATGACCTTATTATACTTATTGCCTTTGTTCCTATAGTTAAATTTTTGCTAGGAGTTACAAATGTTTATGTACCTTGGGATACTTTAATCTTATCTGTGGTTTTATTTGTTGTAATTCCACTCATAGCTGGCATTTTTACCAGACATATAGTAGAAAAAAGTAAAGGAATTTTTTACTTTGAAAATAAATTTATAAAGAAGTTTGATGGATTAACCACTGTTGGTCTTTTGCTTACCTTGATTTTGATTTTCTCATTTCAAAGCGATACCATTGTTTCAAATCCAAGTCATATTATTCTTATAGCAATTCCTCTAACCTTACAAACCTTTTTAATCTTCGCTATAAGCTTTATATCAAGCAGACTTATAAGACTTCCTTTTAAAGTTGCAGCACCAGCTTGTATGATAGGTGCCTCCAACTTTTTCGAACTTGCAGTAGCTGTAGCCATAGCACTTTTTGGTATGGATTCTCCAGCAGCTTTAGCTACGACAGTTGGCGTTTTAACAGAAGTTCCAATAATGTTACTATTAGTAAACATTGCCAATAAATCAAGAAAGTTGTTTAAATCATGAAAAAAATAGCCTTTATCTGCACACATAATTCGTGTAGAAGTCAAATTTCAGAAGCTTTAGCTAAGCTTTATAATAAAGGAGAATTTGAAATATTCTCTGCAGGGACTCATTTAAAAAACGAAATTAATCCCGATGCTATTAGGCTTATGAAAGAGATATATAATATAGATATGAGTAAAAGTCAAAAACCTAAATTAATAGAAGATATTGGAAAAGTAGACTATGTTGTAAGTATGGGGTGTGGTGTTGTGTGTCCTTCTATGGATTATAATTATGAATATATAGAGTGGTCAATAGATGACCCTAGCGGAAAAGATGATAGCTACTTTAAAAAAATAATTTCTGAATTAGATTCTAAAATAAGAAATTTCTTAGATTCAATATAAAAACTTTCTTATTTTATGGACTTAGAAAGCTTATAAGATAAAATCCCCTTAATTGGGGATTTTTTATTTGATGAAATCTTCTAATTTTACATAGTCAAATATACCATCTGTAAACTCTTGTTCTATTTCTCCTTTTATTAAAGGAAGGGTATAGGTTAAGATTTTCTCTTTTAATATTTTTCTATCGTCAAGCCATTCTTGAGGGATTTTTTTCTCCTTGTTGGCGATATTTATAGGTTCAGTTGTATCATATATAAGCTTGTAAGGATTATCTCTTTCTCGTTTTAGTATTGGAATTAGGTTTGTATTATCCTTTCCTTTTTTGACAGAAAGATAACCTAGCTCATAAGCTTCATTAGCATCTTGTTTTGATATTAAAAAACTTGTTCTTTGGATTATATTAAGTTCAACACAACGAGTTTTTATATCAAGTTCATTGTGAATATAGTCTGATATTTTTTGCCCTATACCAGCTATTACTGGGTGGTTAAAACCTTGGTCAAATGATTTTTTCTTATCATTAGAAAGTCTTTTTTCCCTATCCATAAAGCCTTCTGATACAGCAATTACAAGGTTATTATCTTCTTCTAATTTTTCATTTATTTCTTTTTTTATATCCTCAAGTGATTTAGAATCTTCTGGAAGATAGACTAGGTTTACTATATCCTTATTTCTTTTGTAATTTGCAAGATAAGATGTAGCTGTAAGCCAGCCTGCATTTCTGCCCATTATTTCTACAAAGGTTATGGATTTTATAGGATAAATATCACAATCAAGTCTAATTTGCCTTAAAGCTGTATTTACGAATTTAGCTGCAGAGCCAAAACCTGGTGAGTGATCCATCTCACATAAATCATTATCAATGGTCTTAGGACATCCTACAATATTTATCCAATCTATGGCCTCTTTTTTTATATAAGCATTTAATTTCATTACTGTGTCCATCGAGTCGTTTCCACCTATATAGACAAAAGTTGAAATTCTGTATTTTTTTAAGCTTTCAAATATATTTTTATAAACTTCATCATTTAAGTCTTCTGGAAGTTTAAACCTACAAGATCCAAGTATAGAAGATGGTCTTTTCTTAAGCCTATCTTTAGCATCAACTTTTTCAAATTTTTTCCTATCGACTTTTTCAATCCTATCATCTAATAGCCCAACTATTCCATTTAAAGAAAGATATATTTCATCGAAGTTCAAGTCAATCCCTGCTTGGATAGCTCCTGCCAGGGATGAATTAATAACAGCCGTAGGTCCGCCCGACTGTCCAATAAGACAATTCATAAAGCCTCCTTATATAATTAATGTCTTCATATACTTTACCATTTTCTTTATATTTTGTTAATCACTAAATCTTTCCATAAATTAAAGACCTAGATATTTCCAGGTCTTTAATAAAGTAATTATTTTTTAGGATAAATTATATGTTTTTCAAAGTTCAACTAGTTCTCCACTTTCAAATGATTCTTTGCATTTGTAAGCTATTTCTGATACTGCAGTTCCATCATATACTGTAATTTCTGGTTTCCTACCTTCTTTTACACAAGAGATGAATTCTTTCATTTCATCTTTGAAACTATCTGAAAATCTTTCTATAAAATCTTGGCTTATTTCTTTCCTTACACCAGTGCTATCTAGTATTTCTACTAGGTTTTTTTGTGGAACTGAACCAATTCTTATAATGCCCTCTGTACCCATTATTTCAGTTTCAACGTTGTAGCCATGAGGTGCAGTTCTTCCTGCAAATAAGAAACCCATAGCATCATTTTCAAACTTCATAAGTGCTGATACATTGTCCCCATCATTCCAATCAGCAAATTCAGGATAAGCATAACAACCACCTATAGCCCAAACTTTTTTAGGTTCACTTCCTATAAACCATCTCATTAGGTCTATATCATGAACACACATATCTAAGAATTCTCCGCCTGAATGTGGTCCAAAGGCTATTGCTCCTTCAATTTTTGCTGTAGGATCTTGAGAGTAGGATCTTACCATGTATACTTTTCCAATCTTTCCAGCTTCAATTGCCTTTTTAGCATATTGATAAGACTTGTCAAATCTTCTCATAAATCCAAGCATGAAAACTTGGTCTGGATTTTCTTCTACAGCCTTTTCTGCTAATTTACATTGTTCAACTGTTGTTCCCAATGGCTTTTCAGAAAATACGTGTTTTCCAGCCTTGAGAGCCTTAGAAATTTGTTCTGTATGAAGGTGAGACGGACTAGTAATAGTTATAGCATCTATCTCATCATCTTTTATCATTTCATCAAAATCGGTATAGGTTTTTTTAACATTTAATCTTTTTGCCTCTTTTGCCAATTTTTCTTCATCTAAATCACAAAGAGCAAAAAGTTCTGCATCATTCATTTGGCTAATATTTTCTGCATGGAAAAGTCCCATTCTACCAAGTCCTATGTGTCCAATTTTAATCATAAAATCTCCTTTATAATTGATCTAACATTATTTTTTCAATGTTCATGCTTAGATAATCAGTTTCTGATATAAGTTCTACTTTTGTATCCGTAGAATCAACTCTTCTTAGGTATTCTTTAATATGGTCTTTTAGTATATGTGCATTTGGTGCTACAAGTATATGTGTATATTTTTTTTCATTTAGATTGTCAACAAAGGTATTTAAACTTGCAAGCTCAACACATGCACATGACTTAGACATATTTATAAAGTGTTGAAATCTTTCTTTAAAAAGCTGAGCAGATATTCCTGTTTCAGCTATGATAAGAATTTTTTTCTTATTTGCCATTAGTCTATCATCCTTACTTTAGCAGGCTTTCCAGAATCAAGTGATTCTTTTGCAGCTATGGCTATTCTTTGTGCCATAATAGCATCTTCTATTGTTACAGATGTTTCCCTATCATTAAATACAGCATCAGCAAAGTCATTAATTTCAGCATTATAAGCACCTGTGTATCTTTGTAGGAAGAAGAATTCTGGATTTGGAATATGGTAACCATCTTTATCAGCAAGTATAACATTTGCTTCAAGGTCATTTTCTACCATAGTTGTTCCCTTAGAACCGAAAGCTTCAACTCTTTGATCATAACCATAAGCAGCTCTTCTTGAATTAAGAATTACACCAATGGAGTCATCTTCGAACCTTAGATTAATAATTGCTGTATCTACATCTATACCTTCAATTTCTTTATTACATTTTACACAAGCTTGGGTATAAACTTCTACAACTTCTTTCCCAGTTAAAAATCTTGCCATATCAAAATCATGAATTGTCATATCCATGAATAAACCACCTGAGGATTTAACATAGTCAAGAGAAGGTGCTTCTGGATCTCTTGAGTCTACTCTAACAAGCTCAAGATCTCCTACTTTTCCTTCATCAATGAGTTTTTTAGCATAGGCAAAGTTTCTATCATATCTTCTATTTACACCAATTTGGAATTTAACTCCAGCTTTTTTTACTGCCTTATATGCCCTCATAGATTCTTCATCAGAAAGTGAAACTGGTTTTTCGCAGAAAATGTGTTTACCCTTTTCAGCTGATTTTACTATATAATCTACGTGGGTATCTGTTGGTGTACAAATTAGTACAGCATCAATTTCATCATCATTAAAGATTACATCTGGGTCTGTTTCAAGTTTGATGCCAATTTGTTTTTCAAAATCTTTTAATTTGTCGGCAAAAGGATCGACTATTCTTTTGATTACTATGTTTGGGTTTGTTACTAAATTCATTGCATGGATTTGTCCAATTCTACCTGCTCCAAAAATTCCTACGTTTAATTTTTTCATTTTTTTCTCCTTAAATTTATACTCTTGCTATTCCCAATGGTGAGAAGAATAAGTATGTTGCTATTACTACGATAATAATTACAATAGACAAAACTTTTACTTTAGACCAAGGTTCTACTTCTACTTCTTCTGCTATTGAATAATGACTTATTTCAAAGGTATTACCCTTAAATGTAAGTTTACTTACTATTATGTAGATTAATAAGTCTACAAAGAACAATCCACTTAATACATATAAGTAGTGAATATCTTTTAAAAATATTTTTGATAGAGCGTAAACTACTACGTGAAAAATCATTGTTGTTTTTGCCCCTGTTGCAGTTGCTTGTTTGAAATAAAAAGCACCTACAATCATAATTAAAAGTGGCATATTGTATAGACCATTAAACTCCTGTACAAAAGCATAAAGTCCAGAACCTGCCTTCGATATAAATGGAGCCACTATTATGGATATAACTCCAAGTGTTATATTTGTTAACCTACCTACTCTTGCCATTTGTGAATCTGTCGCATTTTTATTGATTATGGGTTTATAGAAGTCTAAAGCAAAAAGTGTTGATGTTGAAGATAAGCTTCCTGCAAATGATGAAAGGATTGCTCCAAATATAACTGCTCCAAAAAGTCCCATAGCCCATGTTGGCAATACATCTACAACAAGTTGTGGATAAGCTCCGTCTTGAAGTGATAAGAACTTATCACCAAATAAATTTCTAGCTACTACTCCTGGAAATACTAGAAAAAGTGCTCCAAATATTTTAAATGTTCCTACTAACAAAGCACCTTTTTGTGCTTCCTTTAGGTTTTTAGCTGCAAAAGCCTTTTGTACTATCATTTGATTAGTACACCAGAAGAAAAGGTTATTAAAAAACATTCCAGTAAACAGTGTTGGCCAAGGAACTATCTTTGAATCTACACTACCAATGGAGTTTAATAACTCCGGTGTATTTTGTGTTACATGTTCAATTCCCGCTAAAAATGATCCATCTCCTAAAAGCCTTAATCCTAAGAAAGGGATTGCAAGACCACCAATAATTAATCCAAATTGATAAATTGTATCAGAGTATGCTGAAAGTGTCATACCACCTAAGAATAAGTATAAAACACCTACAACCCCTATAAATATAACCATAATTGTAATAGCTGCTATTGGTGATATACCAAGCATTTGGTCTACCCTAAAGAGTTTATTAAATACTAGGGCTCCCGAATATAAAACTACCGGCATAAATGATACCATGTAAGTTATGATAAAAAGTATAGATACTATTCTTTTTGTCATAGTATCATATCTTATTTCTATAAAATCGGAAATCGTATTTATACCATACCTAAAATATTTTGGTAAAAATACTGCAGCTAAAAGTGCAATTGCAACTGCCGCTGTAACTTCCCAAGCCATAACTTGCATACCTGCAACATAGGATTGACCATTTTGTCCTACAATCTGCTCTGTTGATAGGTTGGTCATGATAATTGTACCAGCTACAACTGGAGCTGTAAGACTCTTGCCACCTAAAAAGTAACCTTCAGATGATGTCGTATCTACTTGCCCCATAGTTTTCTTATAGGCAATAAAACCTATAAGACAAACTATTATGGCAAAGCTTGCTATTATAAAAAACATAATCTATAATTCCTACATATCCGCTATTAATTTATTAGTTATTAATAAATCCATGTAGTCTTTAGCTTTTTTGTGGTATAAAAATGGATTTGCTAAGCTTGGGTCTTGTTCAGCTTCTACTACTATCCATCCATCATAATTATTTTCTAGAATTAGGTCTATAATCGGTTTGAAATCAATACATCCATCTGATGGAACTGTAAATGTCCCTTGAAATACTGATTTTAAGAATGACCAATCTTCTTCTTTAGATTGTTTTTGTTTTTCAGGTCTAACATCCTTGAAATGGATATGTTTAATTCTATTTGCATACTTTTTATAGAAAGCTATTGGATCTTCTCCAGAAAATACTAAGTGACCTGTATCATAAAGTAAGAATACTTTTTCTGGATCTGTCATCTCCATTAATTTATCAACTTCTTCTGTTGTTTGAACACCTGTTCCCATATGGTGGTGATAAACTATCTTCATATCTTTTTCTAAGGCTAAATCACCTAATTTGTTTAGTCCATCGGCAAGTCTATCCCATTCTTCATCAGTAAATGTTGGTTTTTTAGAAAATACTGGTGTATCCATTTGTCCTTGAACTGAATGTCCTTGCTCAGCAATTACTATTACTTTTGCTCCCATTGCATGTAGAAAGTCTCTATGTTCAATAAAAGCTTTTTTTGTTTCTTCATATGGTTTTGTTGTTAAAAACGCTGAAAACCAAGCTGAAGCTACTTCTAAGTTTCTAGGCTCAAGGTATGATTTAAGAATTTCTGGATCTCTTGGGTACTTATTTCCTACTTCTGTTCCTTGATATCCTGCAAGTGACATTTCTGATATACATTGTTCAAATGTATTTTCTTTTCCTAGTTCTGGTAAATCATCGTTTGTCCAAGCAATTGGTGCACACGCAAATTTAATAGTCATAATTTTTCTCCCTTATTTATACTTTATTTTTTATAATAGACTAGTATTTTCTAGCTTCGTTTCTTCCTTTTATTATTTCCTTATAAACTTCTTCTTGCTCTTTATTTTTACCTACTTCAGCCACTCCAACATTCCACCAAGATTCATATCCATCAATCATAGTTTTTGGAATAACTTTTAAATCGATTATTACTGGTTCTTTAACACTTTTAGCATCTTCTAGAGCTTTTTTAAATTCATCAAGAGTTTTGCAAGTATAGCCTTTAAAGCCATAGGCCTCTCCAACCTTTGTATAATCTGCTGTTAAAAGCTCTCCATCAGGTTTTTGACCATTTCTTTTTCTAAATTCTGTAGCAAGTGATCCAACTGCATGATTCATTTGAAGATTGTTAATACAACCAAAGCCTGAATTATCAAATACTACTATAGTAACTTTTTTGCCTTCTTGAATTATTGTAGAAAGTTCAGAGTTTAGCATTTGGAAAGATGCATCTCCAACTACTGCATAAACATCTGCATCCTCATCTGCCATTTTTACACCAAGGGCTGCTGCTACTTCATATCCCATACAAGAGTATCCATACTCAGCATGGTAGGCATCTTTTTTATCTGTAACCCATAATCTTTGCAAATCACTTGGCAAACTTCCTCCAGCCGTAATTACTATTCCATTATCTTTTATAAATTCATTCAAAGCTATAATTGCTGAAGTTTGGGTTATAGTACCATTTGTTTTTTCTATATATTCTTTTACAGTTCTTGGGTCTTGAGGTTTTATTAGAGTTTCAAAATTTTTACCATATGTGTAATTCTTAAGTCTTTCTACTTCCTTATCCCATTTAGCCTTGGCATCTTTTATTTCACTTGTATAGGCTGTATTATAGTTCTTACTTTCAAGTACTTTATCAATTTCTTCTATTGCAAGTTTTGCATCTGCTACTAATTGATGCGCATCCATTTTATAAGCATCAAATCTATTAACATTTATTGATACAAATTTACAATTTTTATTTTGAAAGAGTCTTTTTGATGATGTTGTAAAGTCTGTCATTCTAGAACCTATAGCTATAACTAAATCTGCTTTTTTTGCTATAATATTTGATGCATAAGTTCCAGTAACTCCTATACCTCCTAGGCACATCTTTGATGATGATTTTATAGCTGACTTGCCTGATTGAGTTTCGCCAAAAGGTATTTCATATTTGTTCAAAAACTTATCTATAAGCTCTCCTGCCTCAGAGTATTTCACTCCTCCACCTATGATAGCTATTGGGTAAGATGCTTCATTTATAAGCTCAGCTATTTCATCTACATCATCTTTTACAGGAACAATTCTATTTATCTTGTGAATTCTTTTTTCAAAGAAATAATCTGGATAGTCATATGCTTCACCTTCTACATCTTGTGGCATAGAAATAACACATGCTCCTGTTTCGGCAGGATCTGTCAAAACTCTCATTGCATTAATTAAAGCTGACATTAATTGTTCTGGACGATTTATCCTATCCCAATATTTACTTACTGGTTTAAATGCATCATTTGTAGTGATTGTTAAATCATATGCTTGTTGAACTTGTTGTAATACTGGATCTGGTTGTCTTGATGCAAATGTATCTGAAGGGAACAATAATAAAGGAATATTATTTACTGTCGCTGTTGCTGCAGCTGTTACCATATTTGCACTTCCTGGTCCTACTGATGATGAACAAGCAATAATCTTTCTTCTATTGTGTTGTTTACTAAAGGCTGTTGCCACATGGCACATACCTTGTTCATTTCTTCCTTGGTAAACATTTAGGTTGTGATCATCTTGGTCTAGAGCTTGTCCTAAACCCACTGCCATACCATGACCAAATATTGTAAATATACCATCTACAAACTTACTAACCTCACCATCATATTTTATATATTGCTTATCAAGAAATTTAACTATTGCTTGAGCCATAGTTAATCTCATTTTAAATCACCCCTTGCTACGAATTCTCCATATTCTTTTTTAGATTCTCTTATAAATTCTTCTAATTCTTCTGTGTTTGGAAGGTCTGATGATGAATTTGACCTTATCATCATTGAAGCTTCAGCAGATGCATATTCTAGACATTCTATAATTTCTTTTCCATCAAAAAGTGAATAAAGAAAAGCTGATGCATAACCATCTCCACCACCAAAACCTTTTCTTGCTTTTATTGGGAATGGTTTGATTGAGTAAGACTCACCATTTTTAACATAAGCATTTGAACCTCTTTTACCATGTTTTATAACAAGAATCTCAGCCTTTTCTTTAAACCATAGTTTTGCACTTTCTTCATCATTTAAGCTTTTATCTACTATAAGTTTTTCAGTTAAGTCAAATTCTTCACGAGAGCCCATAATTATATCTGATTGCCTTGCAACTATAGAGTAATAGATTGAAATTTCATCCTTGTTTTTCCAGTTATAATTTCTAAAATCTATATCAAATATTACCTTACAGCCTGCTCTTTTTGCGAAAGATATCGCTTTCAATACTGCCTCTCTAGATGGACTTTCAGCAAGAGCTGTTCCTGAAACAAGTATAGCCTTTGCCTTTTTGATATAATCATAGTCAATATCGTCAACATCTAAGGCTAAGTCAGCTATCATATTCCTATACATAAGGATTGAAGATTCATTTTCTGACTTCATTTCCGTAAAAGTTAAACCAATTTTTTCACCATTTTTGGCACGACTTATGTGGCTTGTATCTATGTTTTTTTCATTATTTAAGTAGTCTAGACAAAAATCACCCAATTGATCATCTGATATTTTTGCAATAAGACCTACTTTTAGACCATGTCTATTTACACCTATGGCTGTGTTTACAGTTGAACCACCAATATATCTTTCAAATTTCACAACTTGACTTAGTGGCTTGAATCCTTCCTCTGGGGAAGGATTGAAGTCAACTGCCACTCTTCCAATAAGTATGAGGTCTAAGTCTCTATCTTTTGGAAAATCTATATATTTCATTACTTATCAAACTCTCCTGTTTTAAGTTGACTTGTTACTACCTTTCTTCTTGTATAGAAGTAGATTGCATCTTTACCATTGCAGTGAAGGTCACCATAGAATGAGTGTTTCCATCCTGAGAAAGCGAAAAATGCTACAGGAGCAGGTACTCCAAGGTTAACTCCTAGCATGCCAGCATCTATATTTTCTCTAAAATATCTAATTGCTGCAGCATTATTTGTAAAAATACAAGAACCATTTGCAAATTCATTTTGTTTTGCTATTTCAATTGCTTCTTTGAGGCTTTTAACTCTTATGATTGAAACAAATGGTGCAAATATTTCGTCTGACCAAATTTTCATACCAACTTTACAATTATCAAATATAGTTGGTCCTACAAAGAATCCCTTTTCTGGTATGTTTTTTCTACCATCAAGAACGAGTGTTGCTCCTTCTTCGATTCCTGTTTCTATATACTTAAAAGTTCTCTCTTGGTTTTCTTTTCTTATAACTGGTCCTAAGAATACATCATCATCTTTTGATGCATCACCAACTTTAAGTTCTTTTGCAGCTTGGGTGAATTTTTCTACAAATTCATCAGCTATTTCTTCTTCAACCAAGATTACAGAACCTGCCATACATCTTTCTCCAGCAGAACCAAATGCTCCACCTATAGCCTTTGTAACTGTATCTTCTATATCTGCATCTTTAAGAACTATTGTGTGGTTTTTAGCTCCAGCTAGGGCTTGAACTCTTTTATCATGTTCGCATCCCTTCCTATAAACTAATTCACCAACATTTTTACTTCCAACAAAAGAAATACCAGCTACTTGTGGATTTTCTAATAGTTCATTTACTACATCAACACCACCATTAACTACATTTAAAACTCCCTTTGGAACTCCAGCTTCTTCACAAAGTTCTGTTACTCTTTGCATAAGAATCGGTGTTTTTTCACTTGGTTTCATAACTACTGTGTTACCACAAGCTATTGCCATTGGGAACATCCAAAATGGTACCATCATCGGAAAATTAAATGGTGCTATACCTCCTATAACACCTATAGGATATTTGTAGTTTGCTACTTCTACATCAGTAGCTATAGTTGAAAGATTATCTCCCATTAATAGATTTGCTATGCTTGAAGCATGCTCTACATTTTCAATACCTCTTCCAACTTCACCCTTAGCTTCTTTAAAATTTTTGCCATTTTCTAAAGTAATAAGTCTTGCAAGCTCATCTGTATGTTCAACTAAAAGTTGTTGTAATTTAAAAAGTATCTTTTGTCTTTTTAAAACTGATGTTTTACCCCAAGATTTGAAAGTTTCATAAGCATTTTCTATAGCTTCTTTAGTTTCTTGTCTTGTTGATAGAGGACATTTTGCAATTACTTCTCCATCACCAGGGTTATATATGTCTTCAAAATCACTTGTTTTTGATTCAATCCATTGCCCGTCTACATAATTTTTAATAAGCCTCATTATTCTACATCCTTCCTTTCAAGTATCCATTCATGATCAGCTTCATTATGGAATTTCCAATTTTTATTAGGTCCTGCCATTACATTTAAATAATATGAATCATATCCATAAGGTACAGCCACTGGGTGGTATCCTCTTGGAACCATTACAGCATCATGGTTGTAAATACTCATAGTCTCATCAAGTACTCTATCATCTGTATAAACTCTTTGGAAAACAAAACCTTGTTCTTTATCCATTTCATGATAATATATCTCTTCAAGGAATGTTTCAGTCTCTGTTTCTGTATCATGTTTGTGAGGTGGATATGAAGACCAGTTTGCCTCATCTGTATATACTTCTACAACTATAAGTTTGTCAGAAATATCTGATGAGTCTGGAAGAATATTATTTACAAGTCTTTTATTCATTCCCTTTCCTCTTCTTTCAGTTGTGTTATCACTCGCTTTAATTAATTGTGATTTCATAACCTTATCAGTTACTGCATATGAGATAATAACTCTTGCCTTAGAATCAGATGTAATCTCATAAGAATCTTTATTTGTAACATAAACTGAATCTGTAGGATTTCTGTCGAAATTCTTTTTTCTTTGTCCTAAATCTTTGTATTCGTTTTCATTAACCTTAACATTTGCCTTACCACATATAACTGTGATACAAGCTTCAAATCCGTTCAAGCTTTCCTTAAAAGATGATTTCTCATCTATCTCAATAGCCTTCAATCCGATATAGTTTAGAACTGTTTTTTTTGGTTCTATATGTTGTAATAATTTAAGTCCTGCTATATCAATATTTAAGTTTTCCCTCTTTAAGTTTGTCAAAAGTGACTCCTTTCTTAGCAAACAATCATTTTTTTGATTAACTTTATCAAGTTAACTATATTATATGAGCAATTTGATAATATGTCAAGCAAAAAAATGATTGTTTATTTGCTTTTGATGATTGATTATAATATAATAAGTATAGGATAAATTATTTTGATGGAGAACTTATGGAAAAAGATAGAATTTCAAGCATGGGCAATTATATAATTGAACAGGGCGAGGTAACTACAGAAGAATTATCTAAAAAGTTTGATGTCTCTATAGTTACAGTTAGAAGAGACCTTAAAAAACTTGAAAAAGATAATGTAATAACAAAAATATATGGAGGAGCCAAGGCTAAGTCTGATAAGCTAGAAACCTTTATCAAAAGAAAAAGCCTAAATGCAGGTTCAAAACACTATATTACAAATATAGCCAAGGATTATATAGAAGATGGAGATAGGATTTTTATAGACTCTGGTACAACAGTAGAAAATCTATTGAATCTTCTGGATGATAATATTCACCTTACGGTCTTTACCAACAATTTATCTGTAATAAATGTTGCAAGTAAAATGCCTAATGTAAACTTATTTATAGTAGGAAACTTTTACAATAATATCAGTAATTCTTTTACATATTGGGGAAAGAGTTCAGAACTTTATTCTTTTAATATTGATAAGGCTTTTATGTGTACATCAGGCTTTACAATAAAAGATGGCTTAACAAATAAAAATCCAATAGAACAAGAAATAAAGGATATGATTTGTAAGCTTGCTGATTATATAATTCTTTTAGTGGATGACTCAAAAGTAGGAAAAACATCCTTAATGACCTATGCTGATGTTAAGGATATTGATATGATTATTACTAATAAAAAACCGAGTAAAGAATATATAGACTATTTTGACTCTCATGATATTAAGTATAGATATTGATTTAAAGCTATAAAAAGTACCGTTACATACATAGTGCAACGGTACTTTTTTATTATTAAAAATAATTCCTATATAAATAATTTTTAGGCTAAAGTTTGTTTTAAAATTCAAATTTAGCTAACAATACCAACAATATAATAATTGTATATTCTTTTGATAGAGGTAAAGTATATAAAGTAAATAGTTAAAAAATCTACAGGAGGATTAAATGAAAACTTATAATATCGAGGATAAGGTTGCAGTTATAGTTGGAGCAAGTTCAGGACTTGGAGCAGATGCTGCAAGGTGTTTTGCTAAAGAAGGTGCAAAACTTGCAATTCTTGCTAGAAGAAAAGAAAAACTAGATACTTTAAAAGAAGAGATTTTAAATGACACTGATGTAATAGCAGTTTCTTGCGATGTGACAGATGAGGAAAGTGTAAAAGAAGCAATAAAAACTGTTATAGACCACTATGGAAAAATAGATATCCTATTTAATAACGCAGGCATTGCAGTAAGAGGCGGTGTTCATGAATTAAGTTTAGAAGATTGGAACAAATCTATAGAAACTAATCTAACAGGTATTTATTTAGTTTCTAAATACGTAGTACCACACATGATTGAGAAAAATTATGGTAAAATCATAAATACATCTTCAGTAAATTCAGTTATAGCAGATAAGCTTGATGTATTTATAAGACATGGATATAATGCTTCAAAAGCTGGAGTTCTTGGCTTAACAAAAGGTATGGCAGCATCTTATGCTAAATATAATATCACCGTAAACGCAATAGGGCCAGGATTATTTGAATCTGAAATGACAGCAAATACTCTTATGAAATCAGAAGAATTCTTAAAAGCTTATAATATGGCAAATCCTACAGGAAGACCAGGAAAAAGAGGAGAACTTAATGGAACAATTTTATTCTTCGCATCAGATATGTCTTCTTATGTTACAGGTCAATTCTTACTAGTTGATGGTGGAGCAACAATAGTTTAATATTTAACAGAAAATTCACTTTTATAGTGGATTTTTTTTGTAAAATTTTATTACATGTTAAGTTTGTATATAAAAGAATTATTAGAATTAAAATATATTTGACAGCTAACGATTGTTATCCTATAATAAAGCTAACAAGTATTAGCTTAGGAGGTGAATGTGACTACTAGAGAATTAATTTTAGATAAGGCTTTATTTTTATTTTCTAAGTTTGGTTATTCAGACGTTAGTATGAAAGATATAGCAAACGAGGTTGGGATTAAAGCTCCATCTATTTATAAACATTTTAAATCAAAGGAAGAAATTTTTGATACCA
>NZ_JAXDSU010000064.1:0-3647 GCF_034090325.1 Anaerococcus porci | reverse complement strand
AATGATTTTTCTATAGAAATTGAGGCAAATACAGTCCATGCAATAGTAGGTCCTAATGGTTCTGGGAAAACTTCTCTTTTAAGAATACTAACTGGACTATATGACAAAGATGATGGAGAAGTTAAAGTTAAGGGAAATCATGCTATGCTTCTTGAAAATGATTATTTGTATGAAGATAAAACTGGGCTTGAAAATATTAAGATATACGGATTATATTTTGGATATGAAGCTAAAAATTATGAAAAACATTCTGATTTATTGGAAATAACAAATGACTTAAATAGAAATGTATCAACATATTCTAAGGGAATGAAAAGAAAACTATCATTACTTATCATTGTAATGATGAATAGAGATATTATATTTTTGGATGAGGTAACAAGTGGTGTTGATCCAATTTCAAGAGTGGAAATTAGAAAGCTTATTAGGCTATTAAAAGATGAGGGAAAATCCATTATTATTACAAGTCATGACCTTGCTGAAATAGAAAAGGCTGCTGATAGGGTCTCTATGATTAAATCAGGAGAATTACTATTCACAAAAAATATAAGTGAAATTTACGGAGAAAGTTTAGAAGAATTATTCATAGAGGAAGGTTTAAAATGAAGGATTCAGGAATAAATAAGGCCTGTAGGTATATTATTTTCAGAGATAAGGATATTTTATTAAATAATATAGTGTCCTCAATAATAGTTTTAGTTTTTATCTTTTTAAATTATAAAGGTTTTTTTAGGAATAGGGGAGAGTCTTTTGTTGTACTTATGCTTTATGTACTGGTATTTGGACTAACACAGATTAATGCAAATTCTATGGTTGTTAATATGACAATAAAAGATAAATTAACTAAAAGATTAGAATTTGTACTAGCATCTGATGTAAGTGTTAAAACCTTAATAAAAGCATATTCTATTGAAATTTGGAGAATTTCATCAATTATCCCATTTTTTTTATTTTATTTGACATATGTCATATTTGATTTTGGTAAGAATACAAAATGGATTGTTACAATATATTTATCAACTATATTAATGTTATTTTTTGAAATATTATATTTAAATATAGTATCATTATATAAGAAAAATTATAAGTTTTTTAAAAATATAGTGTTTTTTGGAACAACTATTTTAATTTACATGATAGGAACATTTTCAGGTAAGATTCTCTCATTATTAGAAAAATATTATTTAAATCTAATTTATATAATATTAGTGATTAATATTGGATTAGCTTTAGTATTTGCAATTTGTTCTATGAAAGACTTGTCTAAGATGAACAATGAATCTGTAATTAATAAAGAAGGATCATGGTCATGAAATTAGTAATTAATGATCTAAGAAAGCTACTCGATAAAAATGCCTTATTAATGTTGCTTATGGCACTGATGTGCTCATTTATAACTCTGTTTTTTGGTGATGGGGAAAGTCAAGAAATAAATAAGGTCATAGATATAGTTAAAATTGATGGAATTTTAATACTTTTTGTAATGTTTGTAGTAGAACTCGCTAAAAATACCTTAGTTGCAGATAAGATTAGCAAAAAGCTTGAATTTCTAATTGCTAATGGAGTTTCAATTAAAGTAATAATAAGCAAATATCTGTTTAGTATATATTTGGCAACATTTATTATAATATTCCCAAGCATAATATTGAATTTGTTAAAAATTGAAAATTCTTTATTAATCATGCTAAACCTATTCTTATCAAGTTTATTATATACAGTCATAATTATATTAACTATACTTTGCACTATTAATATGAACAAAATAAATTCTCTTCAACTTCGATTTATAGGGCTATCTATTTTACTTATGATAATATCCATCTTGATATATTATTTTACAAATATGATATCCTTATATTTAATAATTAAGATTTTTATCCTATCATCAATAATCGTATTTTTGGGTATAAATACCAATAAAGAAAGGATTGTAGTTAGCTATTATTGAGATATGTATAAGAAATTAGACAAAATTGTAATCAGCCATTTAATGATAATTTTATTTTGGGGTCTTCTTTTTAAAAACAAGATGTTAGTAGAGGGGGGTCCAATTTTAAATGCAGTTTCACTTATTTTATTTTTTACTTTGTATGGACTTATATACACAGAAATTTCAAATAAAAAAATACCAAGATTTTTTTCTATTTTGGTAATTTTCACATCACTATTACCATTAAGTTTAATTTTAATAAATGACTTTCCTTATAAGGTAGCCTTTGCTCTTATAAGTCTTGCTTCAACAAGTGTATTTATTAAAAGGTATGTAATTTTAGAGAATATAAAATATATAAATATCTTACCAATCTCAAGAAAATCTACTCAAATATTTACTATCGGACTTGTATTTTTTATTTTTGCAGTGATTTACTTATTTGATATAGAACAGGTAATGATAAATATATTTACTCAGATAATTTTTCTTATTATGGAAATTTTCTTTATCTTATTCTTAAAGGAAAAAGAGTTAGCTTTCGAGAATACCTTTAAACTTTATTACCTATCGGATTATATGACAAGTGAAAGAGATGAATTTGCAAGGATTATACATGATGATATTATACAAGATATATTTGCAAGTAGAAATTACCTTTCTTCAAAAAATCCTAATATAGAATATTCAAAAAATATCCTATCAAATCTTGAAGAGAAAGCAAGAAAAATAATGAAATTCTATCAATCTTCTTTATTTGAAAAGGCAAACTTAGAAACATCGATACTTGCAATATTTGATAATGTATCCTCCTTATATCCAAATAGAAATATTAAAATCCAAAGATTTATTAATAGAAATTTTATAGAAGATAAAAGAATAATTAGATTAATTTCTATAGTATCAAAAGAATTAATAAATAATATTTATAAACATTCAGAAGCAAAATATTTATCTTATAAGCTTTATAAAAAAGAAAATTGTGTCCTAATAGAAATTGATAGTGATGGAGTAAGTAGAGAAGATTTTAATAATATTAAGGAATCTAGAAGAGGGGTTCTTTTACTTAATCTTTTAATAGGCTCAAATTCGGGAAATATAATATATGAATTAAATAAAGATATATTGTCAACAAGAGTTTACTTGGAGGTGGATAATAGTGAAAATTATTTTGTTGGACGATCATAAAATATTTGGTGAGTCTGTTAAAATGCTTTTAGAAGAGCAAGAAGATACCACCTTATGTGAATATACTTCAAGTATTGAAGAGTTTTTAAAAATGATTAAAGAAGAAAAGTATGATATTTTATTAATTGATATAAATCTAAAGGATGGTAAAACAGGGCTTGATTTAATAGAATATATTTTAAATGAGAATCCTAAACAGAATATAATAGTTTTAACATCTTATGATTTGGATAATTATAAAGAAATAGCTTTTAAATTAGGAGTTAAAGATTTTATAAATAAATCTGTGGAAATTGAAGAATTAGTAACAAGGATTAAAAATGTTTATGATGGAAATTATAAAAAACTAAACAAAATAATAATTGACCCATTAACAAAACGTGAGATTGAAGTATTAAAAGAGTTAATAAAAGGAGAAAGTAAAAAGGAGATTGCAAAGAAGTTATTCATAAGCGAGAGAACTCTTTATAATCATATAGCTAATATCTATGATAAGTTGAGAGCCAAGAATATAGTTGAAGCTTATAAT
>NZ_JAXDSU010000072.1:0-57184 GCF_034090325.1 Anaerococcus porci | reverse complement strand
ATATTTTCTATCACCTTGGATACTTTTCTTGTTGATACTCCTTGAACATACATTTCTAGCATGGTTGCAAATAGTGCTTTTTCATTTCTTTGATATCTTTCAAAGACTTCTGTTGAGAATTTACCATCTCTTGTCCTAGGTACTCTTAAAGTTAATGTTCCTATTTTGGTTGTATAGTCACGTTCATAGTAGCCATTACGATAAGTAGTTCTACTAGGATCTCTTTGATAGGCTGTATTTTCTAAATATTCATCTCTCTCTTTTTCCATAAGTTCATTAAAAACTTTTGTTAAGATAGATTTGGCAATTTTATTATCTACAGATTCATTAATTAAATTTTGTAATTCTTCTTGATTAATTGTAAAATGTAATTGGGTCATTTGTTCCTCCTAGTTTAGTTTTGGACTGTTAAAAACATTGTACTAGTTTAGGTTTCAAATGACCTTTTTCTTTTTACACAATTATACGGACTCTATCTCAATTTTTATTTTCAAAATTTTATATTAAATTTTCTGTTTTAAGAACTTCTCCATATAGTGGAAAAATTTCATTTATTACAAACTCATGTTGTTTCTCTTTTGGAGCTGATATTGCATCTTCAACAAAATATATCTTGTAGTTTAGTTGATATCCATCTCTTGCAGCTGTATCTATACCTATATGGGTAGAAACTCCTGCAAAAACAAGATTTTCTACATTATGACGTCTTAATTCTAAGTCCAAGTCTGTTCCGAAAAAAGCACTAAAACCTCTTTTTGTAACGAGATAATCGTTTTGTTTGAAATCTAATCTATTATCAATTTGATCAAAACTTTCTTTTAAATCTGAAAGAGATCGTAAGTTCTTATCTGCAGGTAAAATGTCTATATTATCTATAAAAGCAGTTCTAACAAAGGCTATAAAGCCATTTTCTTTTCTGAAATTTTTTATCAAATTGTTAGTATTTGCAATAATTTGTTCTGCCTTATGAGGTTTTAAGTCAACAGCAGTTACTCCTTTTTGCAAATCTATTAATATTAAAGCACTTTTTGAAATATCCATTTTAGTATTCTCCTTCTTAAATAAATTGTAAATAAATGTTCTTTATTTCTTCTTCTAAACAGAACTATACCTGTTTTTTGTTTTGATTTTCAACAAAATATAATAAATTGAAAAAAATTTTTTAATCAGTATAATATTTAAAATAGAATATTATAATTAAAATCATAAAGTATTGTAAAAATCGGATATTTATTCATTAAAAAAGTTGAGATGTATTAATATTTTAGTAATTGTGCAAGTACTTTAGCGTCTATTTTTATTGTAGTATGTAAGACTATGAGTGAAACTTGATGTGGCTGATAAGTAAGAAAATTATAGATGTATAAAAATTATCGTTTTGCTGCATTAAGAAATAAACTAAATAAAGGAAAAAATGTAAGATTAAATGATTCGTTAATAAAGAATTTAATTTTAGTATTTAAACAGTGAAAGGAGTTTCATATGAAAATTAGTGCCGCTCAAGCTTTGTTAAAAGAATTGGAACGTTGGGGAATTGATCATATTTATGGTATACCTGGAAGTTCTTTAAATGGAATGATGGATGCACTTGAAAAAGAAAAAGATAAGATAAGCTATATACAAGTAAGGCAAGAAGGAGCAGGTGCTATGGCAGCTACTGCTGATTATAAATTTTCTCATAAAATAGGGGTAGCATTCGGTTCAGGCGGGCCTGGTGCTAGCAATATGCTTAATGGACTTTATGATGCAAAGCTTGATAGAGTTCCTATGCTTGCTCTTGTAGCCCAAGGAGATTCTACTTTACAAAATACAAGTGGTTTTCAAGAAACAGAAGTTTTACCTTTGTATGAAAATGTAGGTATCTACAATAGGAAAGCTATGAATGCTAAATCTATTCCTTATATGGTAGAAGATGCAATTAGGGCAGCTTATGAATATAAGGGACCAGCTGTTATAATTTTGCACAATGATTTTATGGAGGAGAAAATTAAATATAAACCACTAAGAACTCCGTTAAATGAATTTCAATCACCTCATTATCCAATAAAGGATGAGCAAATTGACGAGGTTGTTGATTCTCTGTTAAAGGCGGAAAATCCTGTTTTATATCTTGGAGAAGGGGTTAGAGGATATAGAGATTTGGCTGTTGCAGTTTCAGAAAAATTTAATTTACCTACTTTATCATCAGCTCTTTCTACTGGGAATTCTTTCCCAAGTGAGCATAAAAATTATCTTGGTGCTTTTGGTAGACTCGGAACAAAGCCTGCTTTTGAAATAATGCAAAATACTGATTTAGTTTTATATGTTGGTTCAAATTTTCCGTTTGCCAGATATTGGAATAAATCTATAAAATTCATTCAAGTTAATAATTCATATAGAGATTTGGGTAGACAAATGCCTTCAGATTTGTCAATCTTAGCAGACAGTGGAGATTTCTTGAATGCTTTATTAGATAGAAAAGAAACAAGAAAAGAAAGCAAATTTTTACTTGCTGCAAGAGAAAATATGAAAAATTGGAGAGATTGGCTAAGGCAAATTGCTGATAGCGAAGCACCACATTTACTTGGGGAAACAGTAATGCTTGCTATAAAGGATAAACTAGCTAAGGATGATTCCTTGTTTGCTCTTGATGTAGGAAATAATAAGGCTCATGCTATAAGAAATTTACCTTTTAATGAGAACCAAAAGATGATTATGAGCGGTAGATTCGCTACTTTAGGTTATGGTCTACCAGGAGGTATTGCAGGAAAAATTTCATATCCTGATAGGGAAGTTTTCACTATTCAAGGAGATGGTGGCTATGCCATGAATATGCAAGAGATTGTAACTCAAGCAAAATATAATTTACCAATTATTAATATTTTGCTTACAGATTTAAGTTTTGGTTTTATTGAACATTCACAAAAAGAAAATTTAGAATATCCTTTTGGTATAAAGATAGCAGATGCAGATTGGGCAAAGACTGCTGAAGCTATGGGAGCTATAGCTTTTAGTGTAAAAACTAAAGAAGAATTAGATAAAGCTATAGAAGAAGTCAATAAATTACAAGAAAATGGCAATAGCAAACCAATTTTTATTGAAGCTAAGATTCTTTATAGGGATCCAGTTGATACAGGAAATATGAAACTTGATTTCAATAAATATTCAAAGGAAGAGATAGAAAAATTTAAAGAAGAATATAAAATAGATCTTCCTAATTATGAAGATTTGATTAAAAAATATTAAGAAAATAAGAAAATTTTAAATTGAGTTAATAAAAACACTCGAATAAGAAGTGTAAAATTTTATGTAAAAAATAGAACAAAAAAACTTAGTTGAGTCTATCCACAAAGTCAAGATTATTATATTTTGTAGATTAATCTATTTCGATATTTATTAATATTATAGTCTTATATAAATTATAGAAAACCATATTCACTCCTCGATTATATAAACGAGGAGTGAACCTATTAATAGGAGTCAGTTTCTTCTTCGTTTAAGTAAAAAAGACTTTTCGAATCTTTCATATAGTATTTCAAATCTTTTTTGTTAGCTATTATCTTATTCATATTTGATGGATATTTATTCTTTCATTTTTATGATTAGTTTTATATTTGTTATTTTTAAAATTGCTTTCAAGTCTTCTCTGATTCTTTTGTGTTTTTCTTTATCTAATATATTTTTATTAGGAGATACAATTAATTTAGAGTATATATTTCTTTAAAAGTTCTAATTTTAGATTTACTATCTCTAGTTTTTGATACTCTTAGATTTAAAGTACCTATTTTTGTTTTATAAACACGTTTAAAGTTATGCTTTCTTATCTAAATACTCATCTTTTTATTTCTACACAATTAAAGTGGTATCCTATTTTTAATCTTGCAAGATAAAGAATATTTTGCAAGATTTTTTATTTCACTAATTTCTACAAAAAAATACAATTAAGTATATAATAATATTAGGAAGAAAGGGAGGGTATTTATGACTTATGTGGAAAATTTTATATCATTTTTGTCCCTTATTAGGATAACTGATATTATTGATATAGCTTTGATTGCCTTTATTACCTACAAGCTATTTTCACTTTTGAAAAATACTAGGGCTGAACAGGTAATGAAGGGGTTTATTTTTGTCTTATTTTTTGCATCAATAGCTGATATTTTTAATCTTAATACAGTATCTTGGCTTATGAATCAATTTTTTACAGTAGCACTTATTTTTATAATTGTAGTTTTCCAACCAGAGTTAAGATCTGCTCTTGAAAGAATAGGTAGGGGGAAGAATTTTTTTGTAAGTGATTCTTATAATAAAAATGAAAGATCTATAGATGAGCTTGTTTCAGCTATGAGTTCTCTATCTAGGCAAAAAATAGGAGCTCTAGTAGTTCTTGAAAGAAAGGTTGGACTTAATGATATTATTGAAAGTGGAACCAATCTTTCAGCTGAGATATCAAGCGAGCTTTTGATTAATATTTTTATACCTAACACACCACTCCATGATGGAGCAGTTATAATAAGAAATGACATAATTGAGGCTGCAGCTTGCTATCTCCCACTTACTTCGAGCAATACCGTAGCAAAAGAGCTTGGTACAAGGCATAGAGCAGCTATAGGAATTAGTGAGAAAAGCGACTGTGTTGTTGTAGTAGTAAGTGAGGAGACAGGAACTATTTCTCTTGTAGAAAATGGAGTTATTAATAGGTACTTTGATGATGAATCTTTAAAAGATAGGCTTAAGAAAGAGCTAATAGAGGGTGAAGATTCAATATTTGATTTTGGAAAGAGTGATAAAGATGAATAAAAAAAATGATAGAAAGTTAATGATTTTATCCATTCTTGTTGCAATCATAATGTGGGCATTTGTTATGACTTCAACTAATCCATCCTTATCGAAGACTATAAGATCTGTTCCACTTACTATTAAAAACCAAGAACAAATCCAAGAACAAGGTTATGCTATTGTTGGAAAAGATGAGGTTTCTAGTGTAAATGTGAGAGTGGAAGGGGCAAGGTCAGATTTAATAGGACTTTCAAGTGAAGACCTTATAGCAAGTGTTGACTTAGGTTCAGCTAGTGAAGGAATAAAGACTGTAAATGTAAAGGTCAATGGACCGAGTGGGATAAGGGTTGAAAGTATTACTCCTTCAAACATAAATTTTAAGATCGAAAAGATTGTAGAAAAGAAATTACCTGTTGACATAAAGATTGATGATAAGATTAAAGATTCAAAGATTATTGAAGTTGCTGAGCAATCTCCTACAGAAGTTTCTGTAAAGGGACTTAGAAAAAATGTTGATAAGGTAGAAAAAATCTTGCTTAAAGTAAAAGATGAGAAGGTGCTAGATGGAAAAATTCATGACATAGGTATAATACCTGTTGATAAAGATGGAAATCTGGTCGAAAAAGTAGAACTTTCTCAAAATGATGTTTCAATTTCTTTTGATGTTTTAGCAAGTAAGGAAGTTGATGTTAAACTTGATACTGTAGGAAGCCTTCCTAATAATATGCAAATCAAAGAAGAGGATATTAATCCTCAAAAGGTAGTAATAAAGGGAGAGGCGGCTGTAGTTGAAAAAATCAATTCTATTTCTACTAAAAAGATTAACCTATCTGAGATTAGTGATAAGAATTTTGAAAAAAGTGTGGAGCTTGAAATTCCTAATGGGATATCCTTAAATGATAATGATGGTTATGTGAATGTTTCATTTAAAGTAGGAAAGTAAAATGAAAGATTATGAAAAAATCTTAAAAAGACTTGAGGAAAATGACTTTGAGTCCTATCTTGTCGGAGGCTTTGTAAGAGATAAACTTATGGGAAGAGAAATTCACGATGCCGATATTGCTACAAGAGCAAGACCAAAAGACATTATGAAAATATTCTCTGACATGAAACTTATAGATATAGGGAAAAAATTTGGAACTATTAAAGTAATATATAATTCAAAAGAATATGAAATAACAACATTTAGGGGAGAGGCTAAATATAAGGATAGAAGACATCCTGATGAGATTGTTTTTTCTGACAAAATCGAAGATGATCTTAAAAGACGAGACTTTACTATAAATGCGATGGCTGAAAGATTCGGAGAAATTATTGACCTATATAAGGGAAGAGATGACTTGAAATTGAAGGTCATTAAGTCTGTCGGAGATCCATTTGAAAGGATTGAAGAAGATTATCTAAGGAGTATGAGAGCTATTAGATTTGCTACAATTCTTAATTTTAGCATTGATGATGATTTAAAAAAAGCTATAAAAAAAGAAGCAGAGTATATTAATTATATAGCTAAAGAAAGAATTTCTGAGGAGTTCAACAAAATCCTTCTTTCAGATATTCCTTCTTATGGAATTAGACTCTTAGATGAGTGTAATCTTTTAGGTGAAATACTCCCAGAAATAAAGGTTATGGTAGGTTTTAATCAAAAGTCATCTCACCATGACCTTTCTTTGTTTGATCATACAATGAAAGTTTTAGATAATACTCCCAAAAACTTAAAGGTGAGAATGGCAGCCCTTTTTCATGATTCAGGAAAACCTGCTTCTATGTTTATAGATGAAAATGGTGAGGGAAGATTTTTTGGTCATCAAGATATATCAGCACAAATTGTAAAAAAAAGATTGAGAATTTTAAAATATCCCAAAAATTTTATAAAAGATTGTGAAAAACTTGTAGCTCATCATATGGATAATACCAATACATATACTAAAAAGTCAGTAAGAAAATTACTTAGAAAAGTTGGAGATGATAATATCTATGATTTATTTGAGCTTCAATGGGCAGATACAGCCGCAACTGTAAATCCATATATAGAAAATATAAAAAATGCCAAGGTTTTATTAAAGGAAATCTATGCAGAAAATTTACCTACAAAGAAAAAAGACCTAGCAATAGATGGTAGAGATATAATGAATTTGGGCTTTAAAGAAGGTAAGATAATAGGTATCATATTAAATGATGTATATGAATTAGTTTTTAATGAGTTATTAGTAAATAAAAAAAATGAAATTATTAAATATATAAAGAATAACTACATTGAAGTTGATAGAAAATAGTAGTATATTAAAATAATGAGTATGCAGTGTTTTAGGAGGAAATGATGACAGAATTAAAATCACATGAAAATAATATAGCAAAATTTGACCTAACAGTATCAGCAGATGACTTTGCTAAGGCTGTTGACAATGTATATAGAAAAAATAGGTCTAAATACAGGATAGATGGATTTAGAAAAGGAAAAGTGCCTAAAAAAATCATAGAAAAGATGTATGGTCCAGAAGTATTCTATGATGAGGCTATTCAACAAGTTTTCCCTGAACCTTATAACAAGGCTATTGATGAATTAGAGCTTGAAGTAATAGATCAACCATCAGTAGATTTTGACGATATTGAAAAGGGAAAGGATGTAGTATTTAAGATAGAAGTCGAAACAAAACCACATCCAGAACTTGGAGACTATTCAGAGCTTGAAGTTGAAGAAATTCCAACAGAAGTTACAGATAGCGATGTAGAACATGAACTTTCTCACCAACAAGATGAAAATGCGAGAATTATACCTATAGAAGATGGTGAAGCTAAAGAAGGAGATACAGTAAATATTGACTTTGATGGATTTCTTGATGGGGAAAGATTTGAAGGTGGAAAAGCCGAAGGATATGATTTAGTACTTGGATCAAAGTCATTTGTAGATGATTTTGAAAAGCAAGTCGAAGGTCACAAAGTAGGAGATAAATTTGAAGTTAATGTAACCTTCCCAGAAGATTATCAAGCTAAAGAATTCCAAGGCAAAAATGCTAAGTTTGAAGTTGAGATTAATTCGATTTCAAGAAAAGAACTTCCAGAAATTGATGATGAATTCGCAAAAGATATTTCAGAATTTGAAACTTTAGATGAGTTAAAAGAAGACATTAGAAAAAACCTCAAAGATAGAAAAGAAAAAGCAGTAAAAACACAAATTCAAAATGAGGCTATAAGAACCCTTGTTGAAAAATCAGATGTAAAGGCACCAGAAGCATTAATCAAACAAGAGATTGATCTTGAAATGCAAAATCTTGATCAAAGATTACAACAAATGGGTATCTCACTTCAACAATATATTGAAATGACTAAGATGGACCTAGATGCTATAAGAGGCCAATATAGAGCGATTGCTGAAGATAAAGTAAAGTCAAATCTTGTAATGGATGAAGTAGCCATAAAAGAAGGCATTGAAGTTACAGATGAAGAAGTAGAAGAAGAAATTAAAGATGCTGCTAAACAATATGGAGTAGATGATTACGAAAAATTCAAAGAAATCTTCGAAAAAAACATTTCTAGAGCCACAGTTGAAGAAAACATTAAGAGAAGAAAGGCTGTAGAAATTCTAGAAAAAAATGTAAAGTTAGTTCCTAAAAAGGAAGAAGAAAGTAAGGAAGATTAGTAACATAAACTCCAAGAATATAGAAGGAGATTTTATGAACGCAAAAAACTTTTTAGTTCCAACAGTTATAGAGCAAACTAATAGGGGAGAGAGAGCCTATGATATTTATTCAAGACTTCTTAAGGATAGGATTATATTCCTAACAGGACCTGTAGAAGATGGAGTAAGTGATATTATAATAGCTCAATTACTATTTTTAGAAAGCGAAGATCCTAACAAGGATATTCAATTTTATATTAACTCACCAGGTGGAGTTGTTACAGCAGGACTTGCAATTTATGATACCATGAACTATATAAAACCAGATGTATCAACAATTTGTATAGGTCAAGCTGCGTCAATGGGAGCAGTTCTCCTATCATCTGGAGCAAAAGGAAAGAGATTTTCTCTCCCAAATTCAAATATCTTAATCCACCAACCATCAGGCGGGGCTCAAGGACAAGCTAGCGATATACAAATTCAAGCTGAACAAATTTTAAAGATTAAGAAAAGACTTAATAAAATATTGGCTGATAATACTGGTCAATCAATTGATAAGATTCACAAAGATACAGATAGAGACTTTGCTATGGATGCCTATGAGGCTAAAGAATATGGCTTAATAGATGAGGTTATTGAGTAATTAGTATGAGTAGAATGGAATTAGAAGAAAATAGATGTTCCTTTTGTGGGAAAAGGGCTGATGAGGTTGATAGACTAATCGCAGGACCTGATGTATTCATTTGTAATGAATGTATCGAGCTTTGCTCATCTATTATAGAAAGGGAGAATATGGTGGAAAATACCTATTCTGAGCTAGAACTTGCTACACCAAGTGAGATAAAAGACTATCTTGACCAATATGTTATCCAACAAGAAATGGCAAAAAAGACCCTTTCAGTGTCAGTTTATAACCACTATAAGAGAATCAATTCAAATTATGCTCAAGACTCAGATGTTGAGCTTCAAAAGTCAAACATCTTGATGCTTGGACCAACAGGTTCTGGTAAGACCCTTCTTGCCCAAACTTTAGCTAAAAAGCTAAATGTACCATTTGCGATTGCAGATGCAACAAGCCTAACAGAGGCAGGATATGTTGGTGAAGATGTTGAAAATATAATCCTTAAATTGGTACAAGCTGCAGACTATGATATAGAGCTTGCTCAAACAGGAATAATCTATATAGACGAAATTGACAAAATAACTAGAAAAAGTGAGAATCCTTCTATAACTCGTGATGTAAGTGGTGAAGGTGTTCAACAAGCTTTACTTAAATTAATTGAAGGTACAGTAGCCAATGTTCCACCACAAGGCGGCAGAAAACACCCTAGCCAAGAATATATTCAAGTAGACACTACAAATATTTTGTTTATAGTAGGCGGAGCCTTTGATGGTATAAAGGATATTATTAAGCAAAGAACTAGCAAAAAATCTATAGGTTTTGGAGCAGAAGATAGCGAAAATAAGGATATTTCTTTAAATGATGTATCTACAGAAGACCTCCTTAAATATGGACTTATACCAGAATTTATAGGAAGGGTTCCTATAGTAGTATCGCTTGAAGACTTAGATGTAGATAGTCTTGTTAGAATTTTAAAAGAGCCAAAAAACTCCCTAATCAAGCAATACCAAAAGCTTTTTGAATTAGACGGAGTAAAGCTTACTTTTGAAGATGAGGCTATAAAAGAAATAGCAGAAAAAGCTTTCAAGCAAGAAACTGGAGCAAGAGGTCTAAGGACAATACTTGAAGACTTACTTCTTGATGTGATGTTTGATATTCCTTCAAAAACTGATATAAAAGAAGTGATAGTACCAAAAGGTGCAATAAAAGATAATAATAAATTAATATATAAGTAAAGGGAGACGTGGGTGCTCCCTTTTCCAACATAAGGAGTTAAGATGAATCTTATCTATAAAATAGATACAAATGAATATCCTATGGTCCCAGTTAGGGGGTTATGGGCATTTCCTGATACGCTAGTCCACTTTGATTGTCAAAGATCAGTCTCAAAAAAAGCGGTAGAAGATGCACTTTTAAATGAAACAGACATATTCTTGGTAAATCAAAAGGATATCTTAGAAGAAAATCCTAAAAAAGATGATGTATACGACTTTGGTACAGTTGCATCTATAAAACAAACCTTTAACCTTCAAAATGGAGAGCTTAGGGTTCTAATAGAGGCTAAGTCTGTAGCAAAGATTAAGGATATAACAATTAAGGAAGGTTTCTTTAAGGCAGAAGTCGAAGAGTATATTTTTAATGAAGAAGACTTTGAATTAAATCCAACTCTTGAAGCCTTGAATAAGCTTCTTATAGAAGACTTTCAAGCTTATGTTGCAATAGATAACTCTATACCTGCAGAAGTTGTATTCTCTCTTATAGAAGTTGATAACCTTGACAAACTATCAAATCTTATAGCCTACTACCTTCCCTTATCTCCCTCCGAAAATTACAAACTTTTAAAAGAACTTGATATAGAAGAAAAAATGCTAAATCTTCACAAGTTTATCCAAAAGGAAATTGAAATTAAAAATTTATCCAAAAAGATAGACCAAAAGGTGCAAGAATCTATAAATAGGGGTCAAAAGGAATATTATCTAAGAGAAAAACTTGATGCAGTCAAGAAAGAACTTAATGAGGTAATAGGAAAAGACCTAAATGAGGCTGATGGATTTAGGAAAAAAATATCTAAACTTAAAATACCGAAAGAAGACAAGGATATCTTACTTAAAAGTGTAGATAGGCTTGAAATGATACCAGAGATGAGTCCTGACTATGGTGTTATAACTTCATACCTTGACTTTGTTTTGGGACTTCCATGGGCTAAGAAATCAAAAGATAACCTTGATATAGACCATGCTCAAAAAGTACTTAATGAAGATCACTACGGACTTTATGAAGTAAAGGAAAGAATCCTTGAATCTATTGCAGTAAGAAAGAAAAAGGCTAACAACCAGGGCTCTATAATCTGTCTTGCTGGTCCTCCAGGAGTAGGAAAAACATCTATAGCTAAGTCCATAGCTCGTGCCCTAAACCGTAAATTTGTATCAATGAGATTAGGTGGGGTTACAGATGAGTCTGAAATAAGAGGCCATAGAAGAACCTACGTAGGAGCTATGGCGGGTAGAGTTTTATCAAATATCAATAGAGTAAAGGTCAAAAACCCAGTATTCTTGTTAGATGAGATAGATAAGCTTGGATCAGATTTTAGAGGAGATCCATCATCAGCCTTACTAGAAGTATTAGATCCTGAGCAAAATGATAAATTTATAGATCGTTATCTTGATATAGGATTTGACCTATCAGAGGTTTTCTTTATAACAACAGCTAATGATATATCTCAAATTCCCCAAGCACTTATAGATAGACTTGAGATTATTGAAATATCAGGTTATACCCAAAGGGAAAAAGAGGAAATAGCCAAAAGATATCTTATAAAAAAAGAAAAAGAAAACAATGGTCTTAAAGAATATGAGCTTTCAATATCTGATAATGTTATAGAAAAAATTATAAAATCTTATACCAGAGAGGCAGGAGTAAGAAATCTCGAAAGAAATGTAGCAAAAATAGCAAGGCGTGCAGTAAAAGAGATTTTACAAGGAAAAGAAAGGGTACAAGTAAGCCTAAATAACTATCAAAAATACCTTGGTAAGGAAAGATTCTTTGAAGATCAAAGACTTAAAGAAGATAAGGTGGGCGTTGCAAATGGTCTTGCTTGGACACAAGTAGGTGGTACCATCCTTACAATTGAAGTAAATGCTATGGAGGGAAAAGGAAACAATATGTTTACAGGCTCATTGGGAGATGTAATGAAAGAATCGGCTCAAGCAGCTATAACATATCTTAGAGCAAACTCCAAAGATTTTGATATAAACAAGGACTTTTACAAAACAAAGGATATCCATGTTCATGTTCCAGAAGGGGCGACACCAAAAGACGGACCTTCTGCTGGAATTACCATGACTACAGCCATAGCAAGTGCTCTTTCAGATAAAAAGGTAAGAAGCAATCTTGCCATGACAGGAGAGGTTACAATAACAGGAGAAGTTCTACCTATAGGAGGACTCAAAGAAAAAGCTCTTGCAGCCTACTCTTACAATATTACAGAGGTTATAATACCAAAAGATAATATAAAAGATATAGATGATATAGACAAGGATATAAGGGATAAGATAAACTTTATACCTGTCTCCAATGTAAAAGAAGTATTAAGGAAAGCATTAATATGAAGATAAAAAGTGTAAACTTAGACCAAGTGGCAGGATTTCCTAGCCAATTTCCAAAAGATGATTTTGATGAGATTGCCTTTGCAGGCAGGTCTAATGTTGGTAAATCTTCCTTTATAAATTCGTTTTTGGGAAAGAAAAACCTAGCTAAAACTTCATCAAAGCCTGGAAAGACAAAGACTATAAACTTCTACAAGATAAATGACAAATTTAGGCTTGTAGACCTTCCAGGTTATGGTTTTGCAAGGGTAAGCAAAAAGGAAAAGGAAAAGTGGAACAAGCTAATCCACGATTACCTTTATACAAGAGAAAACCTAAAAGAAGTTTTTCTTTTAGTTGATATAAGACATGCTCCAACAAAACAAGATATGCAAATGTATGATTGGATAATAGATTCTGGATTTACAGGTTTTGTTATAGCAACCAAATACGACAAGATTCCTAAAACACACCTTAAAAAACATATCAAAGAGCTTACAAAAACCCTAAACATAGATGATGAAGGTCTTGTATTTGCTTATTCATCTCTTACAGGACATAATAATGATGTTTTACTTGAACAAGTTGGAGTAATAATAGATAGTTAATTTAGCGATTTCAGATTGTATACAATAGATAAAATTTTAAAATTCTATCTACTTTATTTACACTCCAAGAGAGGTTATTGCAAAATTATGAATTTATATAGTTCCATCATTACAAGTTATTCATAGACAATTTGAGAATAGCCTGTAGGTTTATTAAGGTCAAATTGTTGTAATAATGATCTTGAAACTATTAATTCATTCTGCAGCAGCCTCTTTTTTGTGAAGAAATTTATAAGTTTTTTATTAGAAATTAGTCACATGAATTTATCTTCAAAAATTCGGGGATATTGGCTAAGAAATTTTCAAAAGATTATAATTATATATGGATATTTTTAATAATTTAACACATTTGATATTATTGACAATTAGATAATAAAATAAATCTTTGTACTTTTGAAATGAAAAGAATATGGAAATTTCTAGCCTGAAATCTTTCTACTAACAATTTTATTAGTGGTTGAAAATATTAAAAAAATATTAAAAATAAAAAAAGATGGCTTTTAACCATCTTAAATATGAAAAATTAATCAATAAAATCTATTTCTTTTCCATCCATATGACTTATTCTTGCTAAAGAGTAAACATCTATACCCATATCATCTAGAAGGGCTCTTCCATCTTGATATGATTTTTCTATAACTATTCCTATACCACATACATTTGCACCAGCTTGTTTGCAGATTGCAACCATGGCCTTTGCTGCTTGACCATTTGCTAAAAAATCATCTATTAATAAAACATTGTCTTCCTCACTAAGGAAGTTTTTAGATACCATTAATCTTTTCATTTCTTCTTTTGTGTAGGAATAACAAGTAGAGGAATATGTATTATCATCAGTTGTAAGAGATTTTTGCTTTCTTGCAAATACCACATCACAGCCAAGCTTTAATCCTGTTAAAAGGGCAGGGGCTATACCTGATGATTCAACTGTAAGAATCTTTGTTATATTTTTATCTTTGAAATGATCTGCAAATTCTTCTGCCATTTCTTGAATCAATTTTGGTTTTATTTGATGGTTTAGGAATGAATCAACTTTTAAAATATCTTTACCATAGACTTCTCCATGGCTCAATATTATTTCTTCTAATTTTTTCATTATAAATATTTACCTCCATAATCTTTCTATTATTATAAAGCAAAGGGGCTTTAAAAGTCAAAAGCACTTTATATAAAGTGTTTTTTGGGTAAGATAATAATATGGATAAATATAATATAATTAAAGATTTGTTAGGATTTATTGATAATAGTCCACTGAATTATTTTGCGGTGGAAAATTCTAAGAATCTACTAAAAGAAAATAGTTTTGTAGAACTTAAGGATAATGAAAAATGGAAGCTTAAAAGAGGTGGCAAGTACTTTATAGACCGAGAAGGTACTGCTCTTATAGCCTTTAGCGTAGGAGATGATTTAAGAAAGGGCTTTGATATAATAGGTTCACATACAGACTCTCCAACTTTTAAAATTAAGACTAAGGCAGAAATGACTAAGAATGGGTTTTTGAAATTAAATGTTGAAGCTTATGGAGGTATGATTGTTTCAACTTGGCTTGATAGGACCTTATCTTTGGCTGGCAAGGTGGTATTTGAAGATGGGGATAAGCTTAAATCAAAACTTGTAAAAATTGATAGAGATTTATTAACTATAGCAAATTGTGCTATTCATATTAATAGAGACTTAAATTCAGCTTATAAATATAATATACAAGATGAATTATCACCAATTCTAGCTTTAGTTGAAGATGATTTTGAAAAAAATGGTTTTTTACAAAAGCTTATTGCAGATGAAATAGGAATAGATTATAAATCTATAGTAGATTTGGATCTTGCCCTTTTTGATAGACAAAAAGGCTCTATTCTTGGTGCAAACAATGAGTTTATTCAAGTAGGAAGACTTGACAATCTAGCTAGTGTTCACCAATCTATAAGAGCTTTAGTGGAAAGTGAAAATAATAAATTTAATGTTTGTGTATTAAATGATAATGAAGAAATAGGTTCAAGGACAAGAGCAGGAGCACAATCTCCATTTTTAGATGAAGTTTTAGAAAGAATTTCTCTAAATCTAGGCTATGATAAAGAAGATTATATGATTGCAATTTCTAATTCATACCTAATATCAGCTGACCTAGCTCATTCTATCCATCCAAACTATACAAGTCTTTACGATCCAACAAACAATACTAGGATAAACAAGGGTATAGCTATAAAAATAGCATCCAATGGAGCTTATTCAACGAATATTGAAACTAGGGCTAGATTTTTAAAACATGCTCAAAATGTAGGAGCTAATGTTCAGACATTCCACAATAGGTCTGATAAAGTTGGTGGGTCAACCATAGGACCGATAGTTTCTGCTAAGTCTGGGATAAAATCAATAGATGTAGGAACACCAATTTTAGCTATGCATTCTATAAGAGAATTTGCAGGTGTAGAAGACCATATAAAAGCTATAGAAATTTTCAAAGATTTTTACAATAAGAAATACTGATTATTTTAAAAGTTATAATCTTAGAGGATTTAAGTTATTAAAGAGTTTGTTTTTGTTACAGGAAATATTTACAAGTCATCATTAAAAGCTATGTAATGTGGCATAGATGCTATAAAAAGAAAGGAATAAAAATGGCAGTATTAGAGCTAACAGTAGTACCAATTGGAACAAAAGAAACATCAGTATCAAAATATGTGGCAGGATGTGAAAAAGTATTACAAAACTATCCTGATCTCGAAATAAGGCTAAATCCAATGGGAACAGTCATCTATGGAGATATAGATAAAGCCTTTGAAGCAATAAGAGCTTGTCAAGAATCTGTTTTTGAAAATGGTGCAGACAGAGTTTACTCGGTAATCAAGATAGATGATAGGCGAGATAAAAAAGCCAGCCTTGATCAAAAAATTAAATCGGTTGAAGATAAAATGTAGTATAAAAGCTTCTATAATAATTGTGTTAGCAAAAGTATTATTTACTTTCATCAACACGATTATTATAGACTCAAAAAATTTTAAAAATTGTTCAAATAAATTATTTTTTAAAGGCTATGAGCGAATAAACTCATAGCCTTTTATCTTTTTTGTCTAAAAACTTCTTTTAATTAGTTTTTAAAAAATCCTAATCCAAAAAGCCTAAGGTTCTATTAGTATTATTTAATTTCAATTTCTGTACGCTCTTCATTATTTAGATGGTCTTCTTTTACCTTCTTTCTTACAGCTATATCTTCAGCTATAAGCTCCATCTCTTTTCTATCGAGTGGGTAGTGCCTGATGACAATCATTGTAACTATAATGCTTGCAAGCACAACACCTAGTATAATGAGCCCTCCCATAAATATAGATGGTGTTAGGGTATCTCCTGGTTGAGGATAGCCATCTGCATATCCAATACCAGCTACTATCCAACCGATAACAACTGGTGCAAGTGAAGAAGCTATTGAGTCGGTTAGTGAGAAGATAGTGCCTATAAGGCCAGGGGCAAACTTACCAGTCTTTGCTGTAACATAGTCTGTGATATCAGCACTCATAGTGAGGACTATAGAAGTAGGATATTGGACAGAAATTTTAGCTAAGATCCAAAGTACTATAAATATAATAGATAAGGTTGAGAAGCTAGAAAGGCTTCTTGTATCTGGAGCTATAAGTAAAAGTCCTATAACAGCTGCAAGTCCAATACTTGCGATAGTAACAGAGGACTTGTATGAGAATTTAAGATCTTTCTTTTGGGCAAATCTTGTAAATAGGAATACAAAAGCAAGCTGTGGTATTATTGTCCAAGCTGCTATATCACCAGAAAGCATGTAGTTGCCAACTATTATACCAAAGAAGATGGCAAGGAAGTTTTGATCTCCTATAACTGTCGCTGCAAACTTAATCATAGCTCCACAAAATGCAAGGACTTTTAGAGGCTTATTATCTTTAAGGATTGAGAAATATTCCTTAAGAGATTGTTTTTCACCTTCTTCTTCTCCAAGACCAAAGTACTTTGGATTATCCTTTCTTTTGATACCAAACATGGCAAGAATTGTAAAGCCAAAGGATATAGCACAAAGAAGAGGTAGGAAATTACCATAAAATTCCATATTGTATGCACCTATACGAGCAAATAGAATCCTAGTAACAAAAAGTTGGCCACCTGTAAACACGACTAAGTTAAATATAGAGTCAAAGATCGAAAATAAAGGTCTTTGTTCTGGATCATTAGTCAGTGAAGCTTGGGCTGCCTTGGTAACTGTTTGTTGGAATGAATACACAATTTTATGAAATATTAGTCCTATAAATAAGGCAACTACTGTTGGTATAGGCATCCTATGTATATTAAATAAAAATATAAAAGATAAAATCAAGCCTATATTAGATAGAAGCATGATTGGTCTATAACGTCCCCATTTTGTGTTTACATTATCGATAATAGTACCGATTGCTGGGTCGATAATACCGTCAAAAAGTCTTGCAAGACCTAGTACACTTGCTATAACAACTGTAGCCATGCCAGCTACACCTGTTGCATAAAAACCTAAAAATCCAAAGGCAAAGAGGTAGAAGTTTGAAGCACTATTGTTAAGTGAAAAAAGAGCAATCTCCCACATTTTGGCCCTATGGTAAGGCTCGGTCTCATGACCTGCTACATAAAGTTTCTTATCATCCATTTATTTCTCCTTATAAAATATTTACCGATACAAGATATGTGCAAAAGTTTACATAGGTTAAAAACCAATCATGTAATCGGTTACATCAATTAATAAAATACAATAATATTTAGGATTTGTCAAGCATTAACTCGATAAACTTTTTTCTATCCATATATCAAACAAATATGAAGAAATTGAATGAAAAATTGCAAATATTGCGGATGCTTTACTTGCTTTGCCTGATGTGAAAGTAATATAATAATACTAATTAATTTTTCTAAACTATCAATCCCTAGGGTTAACGCTTTTAATAATCTTTTAGTTAATATTTATTATTTTACACAACCTATCAGCATCTAGTAAGAAATTAAAGAATTCGTTTTTTAATCTATAGACCTAAATTGTTTCCAGATTTGTTCTATTGGGTTTATTCTTGTGTATATGCTGTTTACCATGTATTATTTCTTTTGATTTATATCATATAATCCTATCACAAATTAGTAAAATTATATATCTCTATTTTTTCATAATTATGTGATACTATATTTTTATATATGGCTTTAACAAGACTTTATATAAGCTATTAAGAAAAAGATAAAAAAGATTCCAAACTCATTTGAGCTTGGAATCTTTTAAATTATGCAAATAGTGGAATCATGTACCTTATTAAAAATAATATAGCTAGGATATAAACTAAAGGTGAAACTTCCTTTCCCTTTCCACATAGAAGTTTTACTATAGCATAAGAAATCATACCAAAGGCAATCCCTTCTGCTATAGAATAGGCAAATGGCATCATTATAATTGTCATAAAGGCTGGGAAGCTTTCTGTAAAGTCTCCAAAATTTATATCAACTATTGAGTCAATCATGAAAAGTCCTACCATAATTAAGGCAGCAGATGTAGCTTGTGCTGGGATTATTGCTATTAGTGGATAGAAAAATATTGCTAGTAGAAAGCAAAATCCTGTTGAAAGAGCAGTAAGTCCCGTTCTTCCACCTTCTGCAACCCCAGTTGCACTTTCTACGAATGTTGTAACAGTTGAAGTACCTAATAGGGCACCAATAGTTGTACCAACTGCATCAGCAAAAAGGGCTTTTCCTGCATTAGGAAGTTTTCCATCTTCATCGAGCATATTAGCCTTTGTTGCTACACCTGTAAGGGTTCCTACTGTATCAAATAAGTCAACAAATAAAAAGGCAAATACAACAGAGAACATCTCAAATGAAAATATAGATGAGAAGTCAAGTTTGAATGCTATAGGACTAAGTGTTGGAGGAAGCTGTACAATTCCATTTTCAGGTAGATGGCTTACCCCAGTAAAAAGTGCCAAAATTGTTGATACTACTATACCAATAAGGAGGGCCCCTTTTACCTTTCTAGCAGTTAAAACTGCCATTATTAATAAGGATATGAAAAATATAAAGCTTTCTTTGCTTACAAGGTTTCCAAGTCCTAAAGAAACATCAGTTTTTACAATAACTGTTGAATTTAAAAGGCCTATTAGGGCTATAAAGAGTCCTATACCTACTGAAACTGCTGTTTTTAAACTTCTTGGAATTGCGTTAAATATGGCTTCTCTAACATTAAAAAGGGATAAAAGTATAAATATAATTCCTTCAATAAACACTGCTGTTAGGGCAAATTCCCAACTTTTTCCCATAGTAAGTACTACAGTATAGGCAAAAAATGCGTTAAGTCCCATACCTGGAGCAAGTCCAAATGGAAGATTGGCATATAGGCCCATTACAAGTATTGCCACTATAGATGAGATAATTGTCGCAGTAAATACTGCACCCTTATCCATACCAGCATCTCCTAAGATTTGTGGATTGACTGCCAAAATATAAGACATAGTCATAAAGGTAGTAATCCCTGCCATAATTTCAGTTTTTACATCACTGCCATTTTTTTTGAGCTTAAAAAATCTTTCGGCAAGTGAATTTTGATTCTTTACCATTAATACCTCCTTAAGTATTTTACGGCACATATTATACCATAATTGCTTTAATTAATCACTTTATTTTTTTATAACCTTCTATTATAATGTATGTTAAGGAGGGCGTTTTGACGACAAAAAACATTATAGAACTTATAGCTATGATTACAGGTATTTTATTATCTGCATTTTTTTCATCATCAGAAACAGCTATTACATCGATTAACAAGTTTAAACTAAGGCAGCTTGAAGAAAAAGAAGTTAAGAATGCTAGTCTTTTGAAAAAATTAGTGGAAGATAGCCAAAACACAATAACAACTATCCTAGTTGGGAATAATATAGTAAATATACTTACTACTACTATAGCAACTTTATTTTTTACAGATATATTTGGGGCAGCAGGAGCTGCAATATCAACAGTTATTGTTACTATAACAGTACTTATTTTTGGTGAAATTACTCCAAAGATGGCAGCTCAAATAAATAGTGAAAAAATTGCCCTTAGATTTGCAAGAACTATTTATTTTATATCACTAATATTAAAACCACTTGTATTTTTGTTGGGAATTTTCACAAAGTACTTAACCAAGCTTATGTCAGATGAGGGTGTTGATAAAAACCAGGTTACAGAAGAAGACTTAAAGACCATAGTAGATGTTGGTGAAGAGCAAGGTGTCCTAAATAACGAAGAAAGTGAAATTATAAATAATGTATTTGACTTTGGTCAGTCTTTTGCATCAGATATAATGACTCCGAGGACTAACATGGAAACTATCTCAATTGATGCAAGCAAGAAGGAGTTAGATGAGTTTTTAATAGAATGTAAACATTCAAGAATTCCAGTTTATGGAGAAAGCATTGATAATATTGTAGGTGTCCTTCATATGAAAGACATAGTAACCTTTATAGCAGAAGGAAGAGATCCAAAATTAAAGGATATGTTAAGACAAACCTACTATGCCTATGAGAATATGAATATTATTGATTTGTTTAAGTCTATGAAGAAGATGAATGTTTCCCTTGCAATTGTAGTTGATGAATATGGTGGAACAGAAGGTCTTGTTTCCATAGAGGATATAGTAGAAGAGCTGGTTGGTGATATTTATGATGAATATGACCTAAATAATGAGAAAATCTATAAAGTTTCCGACAATGAATTTATAATTGAAGCTAGTATGCATATAAATGACTTCAATGATTATTTCAACAAAAATTTACAAGAAGTAAAGAACGATTCTATTGGTGGTCTTGTTATAGATTATTTAAATAGGTTACCTAAAGCTGGTGATTTGGTAAAAGTTTCAGGTATTACCCTTATATGTGAAAAGGTTGAAAGATATAAAATTGACTTAGTTAGGGTAAGATTTAATGAAAATTAAGAGGTGATTATGAAAGATACAGTATATATTACAGGGCATAAAAATCCAGATACAGACTCTATATGCTCGGCTCTTGCCTATGCTAATTTAAAGAATAGGCTAGGAGAAACAGATGCTATACCAATAAGGCTTGGACATATAAATCAAGAAACTCAATTTGTCCTAGATTATTTTGGAATGAAGGCACCTATATTCAAGGATTCAATGAAACTTCAAATAAAGGATATAAATTACGATAATTCTTATAATGTGGATGAATCTTTGCCAATTAGACATGCTTGGTCAATAATTCAAGAAAATAAGCTTAACTCGCTTTTTGTAGTAGATGAAAGAGAAAAACTTATAGGAGTAGCAAGTCTTTCAAATCTCACCCATTCATATATGGAAGTTTGGGATGATAAGATAATAGGAAGAACTCATACTTCTTTAGAAAATATTGCTGATGTGTTATCAGCTAAGGTTATAGTAAATCCTGAAAATCCAAGAGAGTTTACAGGAAAGATGATGGTATTTGCCATGAATGAGAAAGATTCTCCACAAAATGATTTGATTGGGGATGGAGATCTTGTAATCACAGGAAATAGGAGAGAAGCTCAAGAGTATTTATTAGAAAGAAATGTATCTCTTATAATCTTAACTAATGGCTCAGATATTAGTGAAGATTTAAAGGAAATGGCTAAGAACAATCACATAACAATAATTTCTACAGAGTATGATACATTCATGACGGCAAGGCTTCTTCCAATGTCCATTCCTATAGCAAATGTTATGAGTACAGAAAATATTGTATATTTTACACCAGATGATACTGTAGATACTGTTAGAGAGCTTATGGGTAAAACAAGATTTAGATCCTACCCTATCCTTGATACTAGGGGGAGAGTTTTAGGTGCAATTTCTAGATACCATCTTATAACAGATGATAAGAAAAAACTCATCCTAGTCGACCACAATGAACGTAATCAGTCAATAGATGACATAGACTATGCTGAAATAGTAGAGATAATAGACCATCATAGGGTGGCAAATGTTGTTACAAATTCACCCCTATTCTTTAGGGCAGAACCTGTAGGTTCAACCGCAACAATAGTTGCAAAGATGTTTTTTGAATCAGGAATTAGGCCATCAAAGGAGATTGCAGGCATTCTTTCTGCAGCTATTATCTCAGATACCCTTTTGTTTAGGTCGCCTACAACCACAGAGACAGACAAGAGAATTCTAAAAAGACTTACAAAAATAGCAGACCTTGATGAAGAAGATTTTGCTATGAAGATGTTTAAGGCAGGTACAAGTCTCAAAAACAAGTCTCCAGAAGATTTGATAGAAGGTGATGTAAAGACCTTTACCATAGGTGAAGATAAGATTAGGGTAGGTCAGGTTATGACTATGAATCCAGAAGAGCTTGAGCCTATAAAGGAAGAATTAGAAGAGCTGATGAAAGAGAAAATTAGATCAAAAGGAGAAAACACCTTTGTCTTGGTTCTTACAGATATATTTAATAAAAAATCTGAACTTTTAGTTGTAGGTAATTATTTATCTGATATAGAAAATGTGTTTGGAAATAAGGTTAAAAATGGTACAATATCAGCCCCTGGAGTTCTTTCAAGAAAGAAACAAGTTATACCCAAAATTACTGAAGCAATTGTAAATAGCCATAATAATTAATTTTACTTTTTAGGAAAATCATGCTATAATAATTTCAATTAAAACTTAGAGGAGATTAAAGTAATGAAAACCATAAATTTTGCACAATATAGCTTTTACTTTTTTTACTTTACTTTTAATAAGAGTAAGGCTATTTATCATGTGCAAAATCCAAAAACACTTTAAGTTTTGAATTTAGCTTCTTGGTAGATTGCCAAGAAGCTTTTTTTATTTAATTTGGAGGAAAAGAATATGATTATTAAACTAAAAAATGGAGTAAAAAAAGAAAAAATAGAAGAACTAATTAAAGAAATTGAAGATATGGGGCTTAAGGTATCCACTGCAGTTGGAGAAAATACTACTATCCTTGGTCTTTTAGGAGATACATCAAAAGTATCAAAAGATGATATGAAATCAAAAGAGGTTGTAGATGATGTTATAAGAATTCAAGAACCATACAAAAAAGCAAATAGAAAATTTCACCCAGAAGATACAATAATAAGACTAAATAATGGAACTCAAATTGGTGGAGGTACTTTTGTATATATGGCAGGTCCATGCTCTGTTGAAAGCGAAGAGCAAATTGTATCAATTGCAAAAAAAATAAAAGAATCAGGAGCTACGATACTTAGGGGTGGAGCGTTCAAACCAAGGACTAGCCCATACTCATTCCAAGGCTATGGTCCAAAAGCTATAGACTACCTAGTATCTGCTAAAAAGGAAACAGGACTTGCCTTAGTATCTGAGATAATGGAAATAAATCAATTAAAATACTTTGATGACATAGATATCCTTCAAGTAGGAGCAAGAAATATGCAAAATTTTGACTTACTTAAGGAACTTGGGAAAACTGACAAACCTATATTACTTAAGAGAGGACTTTCAGCAACTTATGAAGAGCTTTTAATGGCTGCTGAATATATTATGTCAAATGGAAATACCAAGGTTATTTTATGTGAAAGAGGAATAAGAACATTTGAAACAGCAACAAGAAATACCCTTGATGTAACAGCTGTACCTTTCTTACACGAAAAAACCCACCTTCCAGTAATTATTGATCCATCCCATGCGGCAGGAATAGCAAGATATGTAAGAGACTTATCCTTATCTGCAGTTGCAGTTGGAGCAGATGGACTAATGATAGAAGTACATGAAAATCCAGCTAAGGCCTTCTCGGATGGAGCTCAATGTATCATTCCAGATGAGTTTGATATGCTATTAAAGGCAACAAAACAAATTCATGAATTAAGAAAAAGCTTATAGGAGAAATAAATGACCCAAAGCTTTGGAAAAAATTTAAAGACAACTATATTTGGCTCAAGTCACCAATCTTTTATTGGGGTAGTAATGGATGATATAAAACCGGGCTTTGAGATAGACTATGAAAAACTTTGCACTTTTATGCAAAGAAGAGCTCCGGGAAAGTCTAAATATACTACAAAGAGAAAAGAAGTAGATAAACCTGAGTTTTTATCTGGTGTAATAGACAATAAAATTGTATCCAAGACCATAGTAGGGATTATAAGAAATGGAGATTATCTTTCAAAAGACTATAAAAACTTAATAGATGTACCAAGGCCTTCTCATGCTGACTACACTTCCCTTATAAAATATGGAAAAGATTTGGATATGAATGGATCAGGACCTTTTTCAGGTCGTATAACAGCTCCGCTTTGCCTTGCAGGAGGTATTGCTAAGCAAATAATTGAAAAAAAAGGTATAAAAATTCATGCTAGACTTAAAAATATAGGAGGAATAGAAGATAGGAAAATACCTTTGCTAAATCCTCCTATGGATGAGCTTGATAAAATAAAGAACAAAGAAATTGCAGTTCTTGATGAAAAAAAGGAAAAAGAGATAAGAGTCTTACTTGAAGATGTAAGGGGAAATCTTGACTCGGTTGGGGGAATCTGTCAAGTTTTTGCAACAGGAGTTCCAAAAGGTCTTGGAGATCCAAACTACGATTCTTTTGAATCAAGGATTGCCTACCTTTCTTATGGAGTTCCAGCAGTTAGGGCAGTTTCTTTTGGAGATGGCTTAGACTCTTTTAAAATGAGAGGGTCAGAACATAATGATCAATTTGAAATAATAGACGGAAAAGTAAGGACTAAAACAAACCATGCAGGTGGTGTTGTAGGTGGAATTACAAATGGTGAGGCTGTGGTATTTGATCTTATTTTCAAGCCTACAGCATCAATATCCCTTCCTCAAAAGTCATTTTCCTTAAAAGAAAAAAAAGAAAAAGAGCTTGTAATAAAGGGACGTCATGATCCATGCCTTGCCCTAAGAACGCCACCTATAGCAGAATCTATAATGGCCCTTACAATATTGGACTTCTTAAATGACTTATAAATATATATATGACTTAAAAAATAACATAGACAGATTTTCTGAAGATAAGCTAAAAGAAATTGAAGATATTATAAAAGATAGGTATCAATATATACTTCTTTCAAAAGAAGATGGAGAATTTTCAAAAAAAATATATCAAAAACTTTCAAAAAATCCTTTTATTAAAAAAGGTAAAATTGCAGTAGGAGGATGTAAGGGCTCTTATGCAGATCAGGTTGCAAATATAATTTTTGAAGATAAGAAAATTTCTTATTTTAAGAGATTTTCAGAAATTCTAGATAGCATAGAAAAAGAAAAATCTCAGTATGGAATTTTACCATTAGAAAATTCATCTTATGGATCTGTTAAAGAAGTTTATAATCTTATGCTTAAGAGAAATTTTTATATTATTGGGTCATTTAAGCTAGACATAAATCATTTTTTACTTGGAAATATAGATGCAAATTTAGCTGATATAAAAGAAGTATATTCTCATCCCCAAGCACTGGGTCAGTGTAGGGACTATATTTATGAAAGAAACTTTAAGGAAAATGAGTATTTTAATACAGCTCTTTCTGCAAAGTATGTTAAAGAATCTAATGATAAGAGTAAGGCAGCCATAGCTAGCAAATTTGCAGCAAAAGAGTATGGATTAAAAATACTTGATAAGAATATCCAAAATGAAGAAAACAACTACACTAGATTTATTATTGTAGCTAAGGATATAAAAATCTTTGAAAATTCAAACAAAATTTCCATAAGACTAAAGGCCCTAGATAAACCGGGATCTCTTATAGAAATAGTAGAATTTTTTAAAATTTTAGGTATAAATATGACTAAACTTGAGTCAAGTCCTATACCAGGTTCAGACTTTAAATTTATTTTTTATTTTGACTTTGATGGAAATATAAGAGAAAAGAAGGTAAGAGTACTTTTAGATATATTGAAAAAGGAAGCTGATGATTTTGAATTTATGGGAAATTATATAGAATTTTAAAGATAGTAAATTAATTTGACAAATCCTAAAAATGGATATATAATCATAATAACTTATAAGTTATTAGTTTTAGATTATTTTAAAACTTTGATCAGAAGTAAGTAAGTTTTACAATTCTTTTATAGAGAGCTTGTGTGTGGTGGAAACAAGTAAGGAACTAAGACTGAATGGATCTGAGAGTGCGAGGTGAATATAGTAGCCGAGTCGTTTCCCGCGTTATAGGGATATGATATGAAAGTTATTATGATTAGTATCAGAATAAAGATGTGCAGATTTTTTTGCATAAGTAGGATGGCACCGCGAATTTATACCATTTGCTCCTAATATAGGAGCAAGTGGTTTTTTATTGGGAATTTTTAAATATTAGGAAAAAAGGAGTTTATAATGAAAACAAGAACAATTACACAGTCAGCTATACTTTTAGCTATAGGAACAATACTTCACCTTATACCAGGTTTCGTAAATATGGTAAAACCAGATTTTATGTTAGTTTGCGTATTTACTATAATAATTGCAAATAAAGATATTAAAACAGCCTTAGCAGTAGGTGTTGCTGGTGGAATCCTTGCTGGAATTACAACAAGTGCTCCAGGTGGATTTGTTCCGAATTTTGTAGATAAGGTCATTTCAAGCTTATTTGTTTATGCAGGAAGTAAATTTATAGCTGAAAATAAAATAGGAAGTCTAGTATCAAAAGGAGCACTTTACTTTTTAGGAACATGTCTTTCTGGACTTATATTTTTATTTTTAATGAACTTAGCAGGAGCTCTTCCTAAAGGTGTTGGAGTGCCAGCTATGTTTTTAGCTCTAGTTATACCAACAGCAGCAGTAAATATAATAGTGGGTTTATTCTTTGACAAAATTTTAGGACTTTATAATAAAAGATTTGTATAGATAATTAAATATGAAATTTATGATTAGAAGTAAGAAATCCCTACAAGGCTTTAAAGAAAATAAGCATATGGTTGGAAGCTTATAGGATGAGTAAGGATGAATGGAGATATGAATGAGAGCTGAAGAAAGTAACTGAGTTGCTTTCTTCATCTATAAAAATAGGATTTGTAATTATCTGATAGAAAATCGAAAGCTTTAAGTATAGGATGGCATCACGAATTAACCATTTGTTCCTATAGGGGACAAGTGGTTTTTTATAGAAAAATTTAAGCAAAAATAAGGATTACTCTATATTACAAGCAAAATATTAGTTGCAAATAGGATGGTTAAATAATAGAATAAAAATATAAAAGTTATTAGTTAACTGATAATTGTATAGAAATTTATCCGACTTATTTTTTGAAGTAAGATTAGAAATTTGCTTTTTTTTAATAAAGTGCTTTGTCTCGGTTTTTTATACATATTTTTAATAGAATAATTTGCTATTTTACTTTATTAGATAATAAAATTTATTTATAACAGAGAAGGATAGAAGGTGTAATACTTGTGGAAACTTATTTAGAAGTCAATTTAAGTAATATAAAATACAATCTCAATGCTATGAGAAATTTAGATAAGGATGCTATGTTTTGTGCAGTTCTTAAAGCAGATGCCTATGGGTTAGGAGCTGTAAAAATTGCCAAAGAAATAGAGGGGGATATAGATTATATAGCTGTAGCAAGACTTTCTGAGGCTATAGAATTAAGAGAAAATAGTATCGATACTCCTATATTGATACTTGGATATGTTCCAGTAGAAAATATAGAAAAATGCATAAAATATAATATTGATATAGCAATTTATGATTTGGACTTAGCTAAGGCTATTAATAGTTGTATTGATAATAAAATAAAGGGTCACTTAGCTCTTGATACAGGACATAGTAGGATTGGCTTTAGAGATTTTGAAATTGATAAGATAAAAGAGCTTAAAAAACTAGATAATATAGATATAATATCTGCTTTCTCACATTTTTCTACTGCTGATGAAGAAGATAAGTCTTATACTAAGTTTCAGTATGAAACATTCAATAAGATAATAGATAAAGTAAAGAATGACTTTGATTTTAAATTTGTACATATTTCAAATGATGCATCAGCAATAGCTCACAATATTACAAAGGATATGGTAAGAAGTGGAATAAGTTTATTTGGAATATATCCATCTGATTATATGAGAGAATTAAATCAGATAGAAATTAAAAAAACTTTTGAATTATATTCAAGTGTGTCATTTATAAAAGAAGTTAAAAAAGGGACTTATATTAGCTATGGGAGAACATTTAAGGCACCTAAAAATATGAAAATTGCCACTATATCTATCGGTTATGCTGATGGTTACTTTAGAAAATTCTCAAATTGTGGAACAATGATTATAAATGGAAAGCCTTGTCAGGTAGTAGGTAGGGTTTGTATGGATCAAGTTATGGTTGATATTACCGGATTAGATTGCAAAGTTGGAGATAAGGTAATAGTTTATTCAGATATATATGAAGAAGCAAATAAGGTTGATACCATAGTTTATGAGCTTATGACCTCAGTAAGTACAAGAGTTCCAAGAATATATAAAAAATAATGATACTCTTGCAGCAAAGAAAATTTACTGCAAGAGTTTTTTTTATTTAAAAAATATTTAAATTATTTATTTTGTCTAAAGAAATAATATAAAAAAAGATTTTAAAATTTTCATTTTGCTTTATAATAAAAATATTAGTTTTTAATTAAAAAGGATGGAAACAATGGATAGAATTATAAAAATAAATACAGAACTAAGCAACTTTTTATGGGGATATCCAATGATTGTTGTACTTTTATTTGGAGGAATTTACCTTATAATAAAATCTGATTTTTGGGTCTTTAAGAACTTCTCATATATTTTTAAAAATACATTTGGAAGACTTTTTAAAGATTCAAAAAGTGATAAAAATTCAATTTCTCCCTTCCAGGCTGTATCAACTGCCCTTGCTGGAACAATAGGAGCTGGGAATATAGTTGGAGTTGCAACAGCTATTGAATTTGGAGGTGCTGGTGCTATATTTTGGATGTGGATTGCAGCCCTTATTTGTATGACTACAAAGATGGTTGAAGTGTCGATGGCTGTAGCTACTAGAGAAAATGATTATGATGGTAAGCTCATTGGTGGTCCTATGTATTATATATCAAAAGGTGCAGGATCTAAATTTTTAGCAAAACTTTTTTCTTTTTTTGCCTTCATTGCAATAATTGGTACAGGTGCCCTAGTTCAGTCTAACTCGATTTCTGAATCAGTTAATAGCATTACAGGTTTACCCCTATACATAACTGGAATAATAATTTTAGTATTTATGTTTCTAGTAATAGTTGGAGGTATAAAAAGAATAGGAGCTTTTGCGGCAAAGATAGTTCCATTTATGTCAATTTTTTATATTTTGGGTTGTATTTTAATTCTTATTCTTCAGATAGATAAATTACTGCCAGCTTTTAAAGAAATTTTTATAAGTGCATTTACTAAATCATCAGCTATTGGTGGATTTACTGGAGGAGGAATTCTTGTGTCTATAAGATGGGGACTAGCAAGAGGGATTTTTTCAAATGAGGCAGGTCTCGGAACAGCTCCTATGGCCCATGCCACAAGCCATACAGACCATCCTATAAGACAAGGTATGTGGGGAGCTGTAGAAGTTTTTGTATCATCAATGATAATATGTACCATGACAGCCCTAGTAATTATAACAAGTGGACTTTGGAAAAATCCAGAACTTCAAGGTGCAGCCTTAACAGCTCATTCCTTTTCAAAAGTTCTTCCTCTAGGGAAATATATAGTAGCTGTAGCCCTTATTCTTTTTGCTTTTACAACAGCTGTATCATGGTGTTATTATGGTCAAAGATGTGTAAAATATCTTACTGGTTCAAGTAAGTTGGCAGAAATTTTTAAGTATGCCTATATTGGATTTTGTTATCTAGGTTCTATCGGTGGTCTTAAATTCGCATGGGGTGTTGCCGATACAGCCAATGCTCTTATGGTAATACCAAATGTTATAGCACTTATTATAATGAGTAATACTTATAGAAAGATCTTAAAAGATTTTGATAAGTATAAGGATGGATCTTTAAGAGGGGATTATAAATGGACTTATGATAATAAGTGGAGAAAATATTTTGAAAATTAAAAACAAGTAAACAAAAATCAGCTGATTATAAAGTCAGCTGATTTTTATTAATTATTTAAAAGTTCAAGCATATAATTAGGATCTAGTCCATGTACCATACAAGCTTCATCAAGAGTTTCGTATAATGATGAAGGGCATGCTATACAACCCATTCCTACTTGTAGGAATTTATTTATTGATTCTGGTTTTGCTTGTATTATATCACCGATTAACATATCGTGTGTAATTTCTACCTTTTCTTTTCTTTTCTCTTCTAAAGCCATAAATAACCCTCCTTTAGTATAGATACATTTTACTATAAGATATATAAAAAATCAAAGCATTTTACTATGGATTGGAGTACAATTTACTTAGGAGTTATTATGGATAAGGAAAAATTAAATCAAATAAATGAACTAAGAGAAGAACTTAGAAAAATAGATGAAAAAATGATTGAATTATCAAATAAGGGGAATTTCCTTTTATTTTTTATTAAATCTATTCTTACAGCTATAGTCTTTGTATTAGTATCAAATCTTTTTAATCTTCCAAATCAAGCTAAAATTATAGTTTTTGTTCTTATTTTTATCATGGCAAATTTCTTTCAGGCTTTAATAATTAAGCATACTAGAAAAGATGAACTAGAAAATTTAAAAAAAGAGCAAATTAAAATTCAAGTTGAAATATTTAAACTTTCAAAAGACTTGAAATAGATTAACAATTGAAAAAGATATAAGTATTAGTATAATATTAGCAGTCGAAAGAGTAAAGTGCTAAGGAGGATTTATGAAAAAAGAATTTAAAGCTGAAGCTAAAAAAGTTATGGATTTAATGATTAATTCTATTTATACAAATAAGGATATTTTTCTTAGAGAATTAATTTCAAATGCTTCAGATGCTATTGATAAATTATATTATAAAGATTTAAAATCAGATAAAAATGTTGATAAAAGTGATTATTATATAGAAATTATACCAAATAAGGATCAGAGAAGTCTTACTATAAAAGATACTGGTATAGGAATGGATGAAACTGAACTTGAAGAAAATCTCGGAACTATAGCAAAATCAGGAACTGAGATATTCAAAAAAAATGTCAAAGATGAAAATATAGATAATCTTATTGGACAATTTGGTGTAGGATTCTATTCGGCTTTTATGGTAAGTGATAAGATTGTAGTAAATTCCAAAAAAGATGGCAAAGCTCATAAATGGATTAGTGAAAATGCTGAAAACTATGAAATAGAAGATTCAGAAAAAGAGGACCAAGGTACAGAGATTACCCTATTCTTAAAAGAGAATACTAAAGATGAAAATTATGACATCTACATTGACCAATATAAAATAAAAGAACTTGTAAGAAGATATTCCAACTATATTAGATATCCTATAAAAATGGAAGTTACAAAGTCTAGAAAGGCTGAAGACTCCACTGATGAAAATCCAAAATATGAAGAATATTCAGAAGTTGAAGTCCTAAATTCAGAAATTCCAATTTGGAAGAAGAATAAAAAAGATTTAAAAGATGAAGAATATATAAATTTCTATAAGGATCAAGGATATGGATTTGATGATCCACTTTCATGGATTCATTTAGACATAGAAGGTGCGGTTAGATTTAAGGCAATTATCTATATACCAAGAAAGGCTCCTTTTGATTTTTATTCAAAAGACTTTCAAAAAGGGCTTGAGCTTTACTCAAATGGTGTAAAAATAAAAGAAAGACATGAAGATCTTTTAGATGATGAATTTGCCTTCGCCAAGGGAGTTGTAGAAAGTGATGATATATCACTTAATATATCAAGAGAAACCCTACAACAAACAAGAGAGCTTAGGTTTATATCCAAACAAATAAACAAGAGAATAAAATCTCATCTTCTAGACTTAATGAACAATGACAGGGAAAAATATGAAACTTTCTTCAAAGAATTTGGGAACAATATTAAAGTCGCTATATATGAATCATACGGAGCAAAAAAGGATAAGTTAGAAGATTTACTTCTATTTTATTCAAGAAATGAAGATAAGCTAATTTCACTTTCCGAATACAAGGAAAATATGAAATCAACTGATGAAAGTATATTATATGCGGTTGGAGAAAGTTTGGAAAAAATAAAAGAATCACCAGCCCTCAAATCAGTTGACAAAGACTGTGATGTACTTCTACTTTATGAAAAGCTTGATGAATTCTTAATAAAGATGCTAGGAAAATACAAGGACATAGAGTTTAAGTCTATAAGTCAAGTAGAAGATAATGAAGAAGAATCAGAAGATGACAAGGATCTTATAGGAAAGATGAAAGAAATTTTACCAGATGAGGTAGTTGATGTAAAGATATCTGAAAATCTATCTGATGAAGTAATATCTATGATTAAGCAAAAGGGTGAAGTTTCTATAGAAATGGAGAAAACCCTAAAATTGCAAGAAAATGCTCCTCATATCAAAGCTCAAAAAGTTCTTGAAATAAATAAGAATTCTAAGGCTTATGACCTACTCAAAAAGGCAGATGAGAATGAATTAAAAATATTGACAAATATCTTATTTGACCAAGCAAAATTATTAGAAGGACTAGAAATAGAAGATCCAATGACCTATACTAAAAATATTTGGAAATTAATTTAGGAGAAATCATGACAGAGTATAAGAGAAAAAATGTTTGGCAAAATCTTACAACAGATGAAGAAAAAGAATTAGAGAATCTATCAAAAGATTATATGAATTTTCTTGATGTTGCAAAAACTGAAAGGCTTGCTTGTAGTGAAATTGTAAGATATGCCAAAGAAAATGGTTATGTTGATATCGAAGAAAAAATCAAAGACGGAAAACTCCAAGCAGGGGACAAGGTTTATGCTATAAATAAAAACAAAGCAGTAGCTATGTTTCATATAGGAAGTGAGGATTTCAGTAAGGGTCTTTCTATAGTAGGAGGTCATATAGACTCACCTAGGCTTGATTTAAAGCCAGTTCCACTTAAAGAAGATAATGGAATTGCCTATCTTAAGACCCACTATTATGGTGGAGTGAAAAAATACCATTGGACAAACATCCCGCTTGCCCTACATGGTGTAGTCTTTACAAAAGATGGTGAAAAAATAGATATTTCTATAGGAGAAAGAGAAGATGAACCTGTATTTTTCATCTCAGAGCTTTTAATTCACCTATCAAAAGAATTACTTACAAAAGCTGCTAAAGATGTTGTAACAGGAGAGCAACTTTCAATCATAGTTGGAAACAGACCTTTAAAAAATGAGGATGACAATCCAGTTAAAAAAAATATCCTAAAGATATTAAATGATAAGTACAATATTGAAGAAGAAGATTTCATTACAGCAGAACTTGAAGTAGTTCCAGCTGGAAAATCAAGAGAAGTTGGATTTGATAGGTCAATGATTGCAGCTCATGGACATGATGATAGGGTGTGTTCGTATGCGGCCTTAAGAGCCTTACTTGATATAAAGGAAACTAAAAAAACTCTAGTTGGGCTTTTTGTAGACAAAGAAGAAATAGGTTCTGTTGGAGCTACAGGCATGACATCACAATTTTTTGAAAATACCCTACTTGAGCTGATGAATTTAAAAGAAGCAGTAAATTTAGTGACTTTCAAAAGAGCCTTAAAAAATTCTAAGGTACTTTCAGCAGATGTTACTCTTGCTGACGATCCTAATTTTCCTGATGCCACAGAAAGCCAAAATGCAGCCCAATTATCTCATGGTGTAGCTTTAACTAAATATACAGGTTCAGGTGGAAAAGGTGGCTCAAATGATGCTAATGCAGAATATCTTTCAGAAGTACGTATTGCCTTTAATAAAGAGAAAGTTATTTACCAAACAGGAGAGCTTGGAAAGATTGACCAAGGTGGTGGTGGAACTATAGCTTATATACTTGCAGAATATGGAATGGATGTAGTAGATTGTGGGACACCAGTTATATCCATGCATGCACCAATTGAACTAATCTCAAAAGCTGACTTTTACTCTACATTTACAGCATATAAAGCATTTTATAAAAACATTTGACAATATATTTAATCTGTCGTATAATATTAAGCTGATTTGACAATTTATGCTTTCTATAGTATAATAGTTACAAATGCATGGAAGGTGGATATATGGAATTTAAATCAGTAAATGAAATAAGGACAGCTGTTGAAGAAAATGTAGGTAAGGAAGTTACACTTAAAGCTGATAAAGGTAGGAAAAGAATTGTCACAAAAAATGGTGTGATTTTAGACGCTTTCCCAAGTGTTTTTACAATAAAAGTAAATAATGATTTTAATACAGAAAGAACTGTATCTTACAGTTACTCAGATGTACTAACTTCAACTGTTAAGTTACAGATAAAAAACTAAATTAATATAAAAATCATCGTTGAGATATACGGTGATTTTTGATTTTTAGGTATAAAAAAATCTATTGCATTAATTTGCAATAGATTTTTTCTTTTTTACTTATTACTTATTTGAGCTAGCATCATTTGATTCTGGTTTGCTTGAATCGTTTGATTTGTCATCAGATTTAGCATTTGATTTATCATCAGATTTAGTCTTTGACTTATCGTTTGATTTATCATTTGACTTAGCATCATTTGATGCTGGAGCTGTTGTTTCTGTTGTTGTTGTAGAAGCTGGTTCTTCTTTTTTATTGTTTGAGTTTCCACATCCAACTAGTGCAATTGATAATGCTAATACTGGTAATACTTTTTTAATTTTCATTTTTAAATCCCCCTAAAATTATATTGCTACCTTACATTCCTGATAGCAATTATAATATACCTGAATTAATAAAAAATTCAAATATTAGTGGAACTTTATTCCAAATTAGCTAATATGATTAATAATAATAAATATTTTATATTTCTAAGTCAACCCACTTACCTTGTCTAAATCTATGCCACAAACCTAAAAATCTTGAGGCTTGGTCTGCTAAAACACCCATCCAGATTCCTTGAAGTCCAAGACCTAAAACATTTACAAAAAATAGGGTGGCCGCTGACCTTATTAAAGTTATAGCAATAAGACTTACTGCAAGAGTATATTTTACATCTCCTGCAGCTCTTAGGCATCCTCCAAATATAATTTGAGATATTTGGAATATCACTATAAATATTAAGTAGAATGTTATGATTGAACCCATTTCAATTATATGAGGATCATCAAAGAACATCATAAAGATATTTTTCCTAAAAAGAACAAGAATAATTGATATTATAACAGAAATAGTTAGACCTATTTGTTGACAAGTTTTTCCATATATAACAGCATCCTTTTTAAGCTTTGCACCTAAAGCTTTACCCGTTAGTGCAACCGCAGCAACTTGCATACCATCACCAAATGAAAATGATAAGGAAAGTAGGTTCATACCTATATTATGAGCTGCAAATTGATCTGTACCAAGCTTTGCAGCTGTAATAGCTGTTACTAAAAATCCAATCCTTGCTGCTATATTTTCAACAAATATATTTGAACCAAGTCCTAATATCTCTTTAAAAATAGCTTTTGAAAAGTGAAGCTTATCTCTAACTATTAACCTAAATGACATAAATGAACTTCTTCTAAATAGGGAAGATATGGACATAAGTGCTGCTACAAAAGTTCCTATAACAGTAGCAAGAGCAGCACCCGCAACTCCCATTTTTGGGAAACCAAAGTTTCCATTAATTAGTAAAAAGTTAAAACAAATATTTACAATAGAGGAGACTACATTAGTAGTAAAGGCTATTTGTGTGTTTCCCGAACCCCTTTGAGCTGCATTTATAGTCATAGATATTACATTAAAGATTAATCCTGCCATAATTATTGTAAAATAATCTACAGCCAAGTCATGAGTATCTTTTGAACTGCCTGCAAGCCTTATAATTGATGGAGTAAATACAACAAAAATAGTTGAAATTATCATACACAAGATTAAAGCAAATATAAGAGCTGTCACCATAGTTTGATTGGCCTTATGCTTATCCTCTTCACCTCTACGCCTTGCAACCAAAGCTGATACTGAAACACTGATAGCTATAAAAAATGAAAGAGCTATAAACTTAGGTTGAGTTGTAAGACCTATAGCTGCAACTGCGGATGAACCAATGCCTGATACCATAAAGGTATCTATGATACCAGCAAGTGAAATAAAAAACGACTCTAATACAGAAGGCCAGGCAATTTGTATGGCCCTTTTAACATACTTATTCTTAATCAAAATAATACCACCATTCTTTCTAAATATTTTTAAAAATCTCTCCTATATCTATATCACTTGTCTTTGGATCAATTTCCATTTGCTTTTTGAGAATTTTCTCAATCATTATCCTAGTTTTTTCTATAGATTCAATAAAGCTAAATCCAGCAAGGTAGAAATTTATAAATAAGGCATCGAACAAGTCACCAGTTCCTCCAAAGGAATGGGATATGTATTTAAATTCTACTTTAATAAAATCAAATTCCTTAGCATAGATGTAAAATTTATTTCCTTCTTTAACACTTGTAATAATGAGTTTTTTCCCAAAAGATGAAAAATAGTCTAAAAGGGACCTAGGATTGTCAAACTTATAATCAGTCAAAAGGCTTGCTTCAGTAAAATTAGGTAAGATAATATCAGCTACGTCTAAAATATCCTTGTATACCCTTATTATAGATTCATCCAAAGACTTATACAAAGAACCCTTGTCTCCCATAATAGGATCGAGAAAAATCGGACACTTATAATCTTTTACAAAGTCTTTAATAATATCTACCTGGTCTTTTTTTATAAAACCTATAAATATAGCATCATAGCTTTTTTCTTGCTCTTTAAATACTTTTAAGGTATTTTTTAAATAATCACTTTGTATAGAAATTTCTATAGGACTTATAGAAAACTTATTTGAAATTAAAGCTGTAGGAACAAAATCAACATTATAGGTATAAAAAGAAAGCACATCCCTAACAAGATTGCCCCCTATATTTCCACAGGATAAAAAATCACTTATAAGTAAAATCTTTTTAGCGCTTCTCTTTACCATTAAAACTCCTTTTAATTCTTTATATGTTATCATTATAGTGATTATTTAAAAAATAAGCAAATATTAAAGAAATATAAAGGTTTGACAGAATATATAATATTTGTAAAAAATTATTAATAGCAATTAAATGGGATTTTTTCTCACAATTGGTTATAATTATAGTATGAAGAATAATATTAAAATTAGTAAAGAGAAATACAAAAAAATAAAAGAAATCCTTAATAAAAATAGGTTTGTGAAAAAGACTAAGTCTTCAATAATAAGTCTTATATTTTCTAGAGTTGGTATTTATGCCTTTATAATATGCTTGCAAATATTCCTATTTTTCTATTTAATTAACTACATATCAGTAGATGCGACGGTAATTTTGGGATCATCAGTGTTACTATCTGCAATCTCACTTTTAGTAATTCTATCTATGGATATAAATCCATACCAAAAACTCTCCTGGTTTTTCCTAATAGCAGTAATTCCAAGTTTTGGAATTATATTTTTCATCTTATCGAGAATAGATATAGGAAAAAAGTTAGAAGAATCCTCAATCATAGATAGCGAAGAAGAAACAAACTACCTACACACCGTAGATGATGAACTTGTACAAACTTTAAAAAAAGAAGATAAGGAATTTTATAGGCTAGTCAAATATCTAAATGATTATGGATCTTTCCCAGTTTTTGATAATAATGAGGCTAAATATTATAGCGTAGGTGATGATGCTATGCCTGATATAATAGAGGCTATAAGAAGTGCCAAAGACTTTATCTTCTTAGAATTTTTCATAATAAATAAAGGTTATATGTGGGGAACCATACTTGAAGAACTTACCAAAAAAGCAGCTCAAGGTGTTGAAGTAAGATTGATGTATGATGGGACAAATGCCATACTTAGGCTTCCAAAAAATTTTCCTAAGGAAATGGAAAATTTGGGGATAAAATGCAAAGTATTCTCGCCTATCTATCCAATCATATCTACCTACTATAACAATAGAGATCATAGGAAAATCTTGGTAATAGATGGCAAGGAAGTTTTCACAGGTGGGGTAAATCTAGCAGATGAATATATAAATGTAGAAGAAAGATTTGGTCATTGGAAAGATACCTTTATAAGACTAAGGGGAGCTTGCGTTCAAACTTTCACTATAATGTTTTTACAATTATGGGATGCAGATGAGAAAGAAGATTTAAAAAGATACTTAAAAACCTATCCTAGAAATGGAGAAGGTTACGTCGTAGGACTTGGAGATAATCCTATAAGAAAGGAAAGATTTTTTAAAAATGTCTATATGCATATCCTAGATACAGCCAAAGACTATTGTTATATAATGACACCGTATCTTATTATTGACAATGAGATGATGAAATCTTTGACTTTTGCAGCAAAAAGGGGGATAGATGTAAGGATGATTCTTCCTGCCATACCAGATAAGAAAATTCCTTATTATTTAGCTAAGTCCCATTATAAAAAATTAATAGAGGCAGGAGTAAAAATATACGAGTACTCACCTGGCTTTATTCATGCTAAAACTTGGGTATCAGATCATAGGGAAGCGGTAGTAGGATCAGTAAATCTGGATTTTAGGGCACTTTACTTAAACTTCGAATGTGGAGTATACCTTCATGATCACCCAGTAATTTCAGATATACTTGATGATTTTAAAGTATGCTTTGACATATCAAAAAGAGTGAGCATGGAAGATGTAAAGAAATATCCACTTAACAAAAAATTAATGGCAATACTAGCAAAACCATTTGCTCCTTTGATGTAGAGCTTAAAAAAGATTCGATTTTTATCGAGTCTTTTTTTTGACTTTTTTTTAAGACCTGTTATAATTAAATCAAGAAGTGTATGGAGATATACCATACACCACACAATCAAAAGAAGAAAGGAGGGCCTATGTTTGATTTAAATCTTTCAGCTGAGATTCCTTTAAACGAGCAAATAGTCGAAAAAACAAAACTTATGATAGCCAAGGGAATATTAGCAAACGGAGATTCTATGCCAAGTGTAAGAGACTTATCAAAAAGTCTTCTTATCAATCAATCAACAGTACAAAAGGCTTATAACAAATTAAAGGAAGAGGGAATCTTAGTTTCTAAACCTGGACTTGGGACTTTTGTTTCAATTGATGAAGAAAAATTTGATTATGAAAGGGAAAATATAATAAAAGACCTATATCAAATTTTTTTAAAATGTAAGCTATATAATATAAATTTTGACAAGATTAAAGAAATTTATGAAAAAACTAGGGAGGATATATGATTTTAGAAGTAAAAGATTTATCTAAGTCATTTGAAAGTGAAAGAGTCTTGGATAAGCTAAGTTTTAATCTTGAAGATGGGCAAATCCATGGACTTGTTGGAAGAAATGGTTCAGGTAAAACCACACTTCTTAAGATTTTAGTGGATATTTTAAATATGGACGAGGGGAGTCTTAAAATTTTAGGTAAAAGCTATAAAGAAGATAGGCATATAATTGAAAATATAGCATATTTGCCTGATAGGTTTGATTATTTTGACTATGATAGTATTTTAAAGATTAAAGATTATTATAAAATACTTTATCCAAACTTTGATGATAACTTTTTTAAAATAGAACTTAAGAAAAACAAGATAGATGGTAAAAAAACTTTGAGATCTTTTTCTAAAGGTTATAAGAATCTTATTGGACTTTTAGCGATTATAGCAAGTAATGCTAGAATTGTTCTACTTGATGAAATCCTAGATGGTATGGATGTCTTAAATAAGGAACTTATAATCTCTTATATTCTTGATATGAAGGATCAGGGAAGAACTGTCCTTGCCTCAAGTCACGAACTTGAAGAATTAGCTAAAATTGTTGATGTTTGCCTATATCTAACAAAAGATGGAAAGATTAGAAATATATCAAAGAGTAAGAATTCTTTCATAAAAGTTCAGATAGTTGTAAAAGATAAGCTCGATGAAGCTATCCTAAACCACTCTGTCCTAAGGTTTAATATGGGTAGGGTTTATGTGATTTTACTTGAAAATAAAGACAATATAAGGAATATCTTAGATGAAAATAAAACAATTGTTCAATATGACATCTTGGATTCAAAGATAGAAGATAGCTTTTATTGGGAGAAAGGAAGGAGTAAATAATGACAGACTTAAAAAAACAAGGTCAAATTCTTTTAAAAAGAAATGGTTTTTGGATATTACTAACCTTTTTACTAGCCTTACTTTTTACAGGAATAATCCAAAACAATTCACTTGATTCTACTCATTCGACCTTAATTGCCAATGCAAATGACCTTAATTTGATGGGTGAAACTGGTAGAAAATATAGTCTTGATACAAGAATTGATAAGAAATTCTTCGATGAAAATGAAAAATTATATGAAGAGCTTTCTGAAAAATATGAAGTTGATAAGTATAAAGATTTTGATTACAATGAGGCAAGTGAAAAAGAACAGAAAGAGTTTGATGAGTATAATTTAAAAAATGGAGAGTACCTAAGTAGCTTAAAGTCTTATAAGTTCACTAAGGAAGGACTACTTTTTAATAGGGATATGTATATGTTTGATGGCTTGGGAATTGTTCTGGTTCTAGCTTTAGCCTTTCTATTTACTTCAATGGAGCATGCTACAAGCTATTATGAATTCTCTAAGATGTATCCTTGGTCAAGAAAAAAAGACTTTTTGATGAAAGTTCTAATAGGAAGTGGGATAATATTTATCTTTTCAATCCTATCATCTATCCTTTCTTATATGATTATAAGCACATCTAACTTTGATATATTAAAAATAGGACTTGGCTTTATTCCAGCAATATTAAAAAATATTATCTACCTTTTGGTAATGTTTGTGATATTTATGTCAACTGGAATACTTGCAGGAAATGTCATAGGTCACTTTGGTCTAAGTGTAATGTTTTTATTCTTCCTAGACCTTCTAGATTTAATCTTTGCAAATATTAAAAATATATTTACAGGTGGATTTGAATGGGAAGGTGGAATCTATTCTATAATAGATAGGATATTTCCTGAAGGAAATAGGATAAATACAGTAATTAGGACAATACTTAGACCGATTAATGAATTTGACCGTACAAATGCGAGCCGTTTGGGCTTATTAATCTTTTCAATAATAGTATTTTTCATCGCCTTAAGTCTTATAGATAGGCTTAAGACAGAAAATTCTGGAATAATGATAATGATAAAGCCTATAGAAATTCTTGCAAAAGTTATGATAACTTTACTTGTAGCAAGTTATGGGACATTGATATTTCAAAATTCGGTATTTGATGGCTTCTCAATTGTAAATATCTTTATATTTATAATTCTCACATATGTATTTATAAAGATATTTAATATCTTATTTAAGCTGAAATTAAAGGTATAAGATGAAAAAGAAAATATTACTTCTCCTAAGTCTTTTCTTACTGATAGGGTGTGAAAATAATAATTTAAAAAAGAAAGAAGCTTCAAATGAAGAAAAAAGTCAAGATTATAAAAAAATAGAGATAGAGCAAAAGTTTGTTGATATGCCAATAAAGACAGGAAAATTAGGGGAATTCTATGAAATATCAATTCAAAAAGCTGAAGAGATTTCAAAAAATGACTTGTCAAGTGAAAAGATTCTTTCAAAAGATAAAATAAATGAGGATAAATCCTATATTATTTTAGAATATATTATAAATGACCTAAGACCAAATCCGGACTATAGTACAAAATCAAACTACACTGAAAATATAACTTGTAAAAGTTATGATGGAGAAATAGTCAAAAAAGAAGAAATATCATCTTCAAAAATAAATCCTATAATTAGAGAAATTATAGAAGTAGAAAGTGTTGGAAAAAAGATTGATATAAATTTTAAAGCAGAAAAAGATGAACTTGATATGAAAGTAATATTATGAAATGGGGCTGTTTAAGAAATAATTCTTAGACAGCTCTTTAATTGCTGATATTTACTTACAAATTTGGTAAAATAGTATATACAGATAGTTTAAGGAGTGATATTATGGCAAAAGATAGACTAACTTGGGATGAATATTTCATAAAACTTGCCCATATGGTTGCTATGCGTGGGACTTGTGATAGGGCTTATGTAGGTTGTGTAATAGTAAATAGTGAAAATAGAATAATTTCTACTGGATACAATGGCTCAATCAAGGGAAATCCTCACTGTGATGAGGTGGGCCATACTATGAGAGATGATCACTGTATAGCAACAATCCATGCTGAGATGAATGCTCTTTTATATTGTGCAAAAGAAGGAATATCAGTCAAAAATGCCAAGTGCTATGTGACCCATTTTCCTTGTCTTAATTGTACTAAATCACTAATTCAAGCAGGAATTAAGGAAATTTATTATTCAAATGCATATAGGGTAGATGATTATGCTTTAACACTTTTGGAAAGAAATAACATAAAATTAAAGCAAATTGAAAATAGAAGTTGAAAAAAATGGGATATAAAAAAAGAAAGATTGATATAATTAGGGAATTTCTAAACCTAAATCTACTGATAGATGCAAGAGAAGTTTTTAAGAAAAAAACTGACAAAACACAAAAGGACATAGAAAGAGAACATAGGTTTGGCAAAAATCTTAGGACATTATTCGAAGACTTGGGTCCTGTTTTTATTAAATTTGGTCAGCTCTTATCGACTAGAAGAGATATATTCTCAGAAAATATAATAAATGAACTTGAGAAACTTCAAGATGAGGTAAAAGAAGAAAACTATGATCATATAAAAGAAGTTATAGAAGATGAATTCGGTAAAAAAATAGAAGAAATTTACGATGAATTTGATAAAAAGCCTCTAGCTACAGGCTCTATTGCCCAAACTCACCTGGCCTATCTTAAAGTCGGGTCAGCAAGGAAAAAAGTTGTGGTAAAGGTTCAAAGAAAAGATATAGATAAAAGAGTTAGGATTGATCTTGAAATAATAACAGACCTTTATAAAAGGCTTGAAAGAAGACTTGAAGGAATTAAATCATTTAATCTTGGTGAGATAATAGAAGAATTTAAAATTTCTTTAAATAAGGAAATAGATTTTAATATAGAAAAAGAAAATATCAAAAAATATAGGGCCCTAAACACTCGAGATGATGATCTTAAGGCACCAGATGTTTATGAGGATTATTGTAGGGGAAAAGTCATTACTATGGAATACATAGAAGGAGAGTCTGTAAGATCTATCTACAATAAAAGATCAGATATAAGAAAAAAGATAGGAGAAGATATCATTAAAGCTTATGTAAATCAAATGTTCTCCTATGGTTACTTTCACGCAGATCCTCACCCTGGAAATATATTCGTAAATGATAAGCTTGAAATTTATCTTTTAGATTTTGGGATAGTTGCAAGTCTTTCTGAAAATTACAGGTATCAGATAATGAAAGTGTTTTTGGGAGCAAGCTTCAATGAGGTAAAGATGATAACTGATGCCATTATAGGTATGGGTCTTTTGGAATTTGATTCTAAGCAAATATCTGACTTTGAGAAAAGAATACAAAGACTTTTGGATAAGTATATGGTAATTAGTTTAAATCAAATTAAGCTTGCAGACCTTATAAATGATTTTTATACTTTACTTGTAGATTATTCGATTAAAATTCCATCGGAACTTACAAACTTTGCCAAAACAATCTTTACTTTAGAAGGTCTTATTGAAAAATTAGTTTACAAGGAATCTTTCATAGAACTAGCTCTACCAATAGCAAAAAAGATGGTATTTAAATTAATAAATCCTAAAATTGTATCAGATAGACTAAGACCAAAGCTTTATGATATATATTCACTAATAAAGGAGTTTCCACAAAGTTCCTTAAACATATTAAGACAACTTTCAAATGGTGATTTTAGGCTAATAAATCAGAAATCTATAGAAGAGAAAAAATCATATGAAAATGTAGAAAATAAAAAAAGTCAAGCACTCATATTTATGGGTTTATCTATGATAATATCAACAACTATAATATCACTTATTATCTTAGGATACAAAACAAGGTCTATGGAGGCCTTTTTAATCTTAGTACTTAGCATAAGTCTTGTAATGGCTTGTGGAATACTCATAAATATATTTAGAAGGGAAAATTAAAGGATAAAAATGAAAACAAGTAAAGAATTTATAATAGAAAACTTTCTAACAAATAGTGACGGCTATCTTAAAATGAAATATCTATTGGGACTTATGTTTGAAGTATCCTTTGACCAAGCAGATAAACTAGAAGATAAGAATTTAATGAAAGATAAAAGATGGATAGTCTACTCTTGGGATATAAAAATAAATGAGCCTATAAAGGCACGTGATAAGCTTAAAATAACAACATTTGCCATAGATATGAAAAGATTTTATGCTAATAGAAACTTTATTATAGAAAGAGATGGAGAAACTATAGGACTTGCTTTTTGTTCTTTCTTACTTTTTGATTTAAACAAGATGAGAGCTATAAAAATTCCTGATTTTTTAATAAAAGCATATGGGAAAGAAGAACCGGCTTATATAGGAAAAAGACAAAAATATTCCAAAAACTTTGAAGAAGCTCAAAAAATTTATATAAGAAAAAATGATATAGACATAAATGGTCATGTAAATAATGCATCTTATATGGACCTTATAAGGGAAATATCAGATATCAAAGACCAAGATATAGGATATATAAATATAGTCTATAAAAATGAAATTAGAGATAAGAACTTTGTTCTTGGAGAAATTGGAAAAGAAGAAAATGAAGAATCTTATAGGATTATAAGTGAAGATGGGAAAATTTACACCTATGGAAAGATAGGAAGAAGAAATGTATAAGAAAAATTACGGAAATATTCCAAATAAAGATAAAATTCACTACTACCTAATAGAAAGTAATGAAAATTTAGGAGAGTGGGTTTCCCATTCAAAGCTTATAGGAAAAAGTGCAAGAGACATTGCAGATAAGATAGGGCTTGATAAAGATATTGCCTACGCTATAGGCTCTCTTCATGATATAGGAAAAAGCAAAAGGAAAACAGGTCTTTCTCAGATAATGGAAAGCTTCTATATGCTTCGTAATGAAGCCTACTTTTTTCCTGCAAAAATTTCCATCAGTCATTCTTTTATAATAAAAGATATCAAAGCATATGTAGGAGACGATAATATAGGAAAAAGAGATAGGAAAATATTAGAAAATTTTTTAATATCTCACGATTACAATGACTATGATAAATTAATTCAGCTATTAGATAATTCAATAACAGATACATTCGTAGGGATAGAGAAAAAACAAGAAATTCTAAAAGAAAAATATGGTAAGATTCCTTTTGAAAAAGAAAAATACAAAATCTTAAAAGAATACGAAATGTATTTTGAAGAAAAACTTGGAGAAAAAATTGAATATTTCTTAAGAAAGAATGGTCCTTTATCAAATGGTCTTGGTAGACAAAAATAAACACAATCAAGAAGCAGGAAGTAGAACATGCTACTTCCTGCTTTTTGATTTCTTAAAACTAAAATTCTAGTCATAAAAATTATAGTCCTAAAATTAACAAAAGCTCTAAAACCAATAGGATTAAATAGCCTTAATAAAAAATGTAAATGATTAAATAAGTATACTTTTTTCAATAAAAAATCGCATTATTAAAAGTATCATCTACTTTCACCAATACGATTTATTATAGACTAATATTATAGGATAGTTTACAAAGTCTCTAGATGTCCAAAGATTTGTTAATTGCGGAACTTTGGATTTTAATTAAAGTAATCTGGATATTTGTTGTTTAGAATTTTCATATCATCTATAAGTTCTAGTATGTGGCTTGTTATTAAACGGGAAGCTTCTTTTGGAGAGTTATTTTTTATTAACTCTAATATATTTTTATGCTCATCAATATAATTTGTTTGTCTAATATTAGCTTTTAACCTTAATATTCTCATTCTTATAAGATATGAAGTATTATTCTCTATTATTTTTGGGATTTTTTTATAATTTAGCTCTTCAAATATTAATTCGTGAAATCTATTATCTAATTTTATTAACTTTTCAAAATCATTAGTTTGATGTAACATTTGCTCTTTTTCAATTATTTCATTAAACTCTTTTTCAAGTGTTAAATTTCCTTTTTTACATATTTCTATAACTGCATTTTGTTCTAAACTTGACCTGAAAAATAGCAGTTCTTTTGACATATCTATATTTAGAAAAGAAATAAAAGTACCAATTTGTGGCTTTATATCTAAAAGTAAGCTAGAGTTTAAGTCAATGAAAGCTTCTCTAACAGGAGTTCTAGATAAATTTAAAAGGTCAGATATCTGATTTTCACTTATTTTTTCACCAGGTACTAAATTAAAAAACAAAATATTGTATCTCATATTTCTTATTACATAGTCTTTTGTTTTTTCTCTATCTTTTCTTTCTAATATTTTAAAATTCATTTTATCACCTCTTATATTATATCAGAATAGTTTGTATTTTAGGAAATATGTAAAAAAATATTTTTTTCTTGACATCGTTTTACTTTGATGCTATTCTAATAGTGTACTAGTATACTAGAATTCAAGATATCAATAACGGAGGATACGATGAAAGCAGTAAGGATTAATAAAGTAGAAAACTTAGAAATAGTAGATTTAGAAGAAGTTCAAATAAAAGAACCTGATGATGTGAAAATAAAAATCAAAGCTGTAGGAATATGTGGTTCTGATGTAGGAATATATAAAGGTTCCAATCCTATGGCAAAATATCCAAGAGTAATAGGTCATGAAATGACAGGAATTGTAGAAGAAGTTGGAAAAGAAGTTAAAAATTTTAAAAAGGGTGATAAGGTTGTAGTTGATCCTGTTATAAATTGTGGTGAGTGTAAAAACTGCAAAAATGGAAGACCAAATATTTGTGAAAATCTTAAAGTAAGAGGTGTACATGTTGAAGGTGGATTTAGTGAAAAGATTGTAGTAAAAGATTATCAAACTTATAAAGTTAATAAAGATATGCCATTTAACAGGAGTGTACTTATAGAACCATTTTCTATAGGTTTTCAAGCAAATAGAAGAGCAGATGTTAAAAAAGATGATGTAGTATTTGTTATGGGAGCTGGAACAATAGGTCAAACAGTAGCCAGAGTAGCTCAATATTTTGGAGCTAAAGTTTTCACATCTGATATGGATCAAAAAAAACTTGAAAGAGCAAAGAAATTTGGAATGATTCCAATAGATGTTAATACTCAAGACCCTATCGAATTTATTAAAGAAAATAATGAAGGCAGACTTGCTGATGTTGTAGTAGATGCTATATGTACTCCTAAAACATTTGAAATAGCTGTAAAATCAGCAGCAAGTGCTGGAAGAGTTATAAATTTGGGCTTTTCAACACAACCTTCACAAATAGCATCAGTTGATATTACTTCAAAAGAATTAGATATTCTTGGTTCAAGATTAAGCAATAAGAGATTTCCTGAAGTGATTGAGGCATATAATACTGGAAAATTATCATTTGACGATTTAGTAAGTCATGAAATGGAATTTGAAGACGCTGAAAAAGCTATAAAAATGATTATAGATAAAGATATATATACAGAAAAAATAGTATTAACTTTGGAAAACTAAAGCTGGAGGATAGAAATGAGAAAGAATAAATTATTTAGCTTAATTATAGCAATATTTTTTTTGTTCTCTCTAACATCATGTAGTGATGATACTTCTGGTAATGGTGGCCAGCTTGTAAAAGTTGCCACCGTTGTAGCACCTACTCACCCTGTAAATATAGCTATGAGAGAAGTTTTTTTACCTATGATTGAAGAGGAAACTAATGGTAGATATAATGTTCAACTATATGATTCTGGTAGACTTGGAGGAGAAAAACAACTCTACGATTATACTAGATCAGGAATTATTGAAATATCTGCAGTAGGTACTGTTATGTGGTCTGAAATAGACATGATGGCTACGCCAGATTTTCCATTTATATTTAGAGATGTAGAACATGCTAGGAAAGTATATGAAGGAGAAATTGGGGATGAGATAGCTAAATATTTAGAAGATAGGGAGCCACTTAAGTTTATGGCTTGGGCTCCAAATGGAGCAAGAGTGTTTTCTTCATCTAAAGATCTCAAAAAAATAGAAGATTTTAAAGGTCAAAAATTAAGAATGCCTAATAATCCTATCCACGTTAAATTAGCTGAGTCCTTAGGTGCAAACGTTGTTATTATGGATATGAGTGAAGTATTTACTTCGTTAGAACAAGGGGTTATTGATGGACAAGACAACCCACTATCAACATTTAGACAAGAAGGATGGTATACTGTTTCAAAAGATATATATGAAACAAATCATATGGTATCCTCTATAGAAATGTTGGGCAATAAAGAGTTCTTAGATAGTCTGCCTAAAGAAGATAGGGAAATTTTTGAAAAAGTAGCAAAAAAAACAGCTCAAAGAGCTTGGGATATATATGAGAAAAGTATAGAAGACGATAAGGAGTTCTTGAAAAAAGAAGGTTTAAATATAACCGAACCTACAGAAGAAGATAGACAAAAAATGAAAGAAATGGCTAAGCCAGTATATGATTATTTATATAAAAAATATGATTGGGCTGAAGACCTAATTAAAAGAATTGAACAAGTAAAGTAGGAGAACTAAATGAAAAAGTTTAATAAAATATATAAAGCTATTGATATCTTATTAGGAATAATGATGGGGATAATGGTAGCGTTTGTATTCTTGAATGTAGTTTTAAGATTTATTTTCAATACAGGACTTGCTTCTTCAGAGGAGATATCAAGATATACATTTGTATTTATGACATTTATAGGTGCAATAGTTGCTATGAGAGAGAACGAACACCTAAGTGTGGATATGTTAGTAAAAAGATTTCCTAGAAAAGGACAACTTATATCTTTTATTATAGTAAATTTGATAATAATTGCTATGATGATAATTTTATCACTAGGATCTATAAAGATGGTAATTCAAAGTTCTGGAGCAAGAACAGCTGTTCTTGGAATCCCATTTTCATTCTTATATTCTATTTGCATAGTTTCAGCAGTTTTAATTGGAGTTATAGCAATCGAAAAAATATATACTGCTATTATAAATCCAAATGAAATTGATTTTTGCGAAGATGATTATATAGAAAAGGAATTTAAAAAAATTGATAATAAGGAGAAAAATATATGACTCTTATAGTATTTATAATATCTTTATTAGGCTCCATGGCAATAGGATTGCCTATAGCATTTGCCCTGATTTTTAGTGGTGTAAGCATGCTTGCATATCTTAATGGTTTTGATGTTCAAATAATTTCTCAAAACATGTTTAATGGAGCAGATAGCTATTCAATGATGGCTCTACCATTTTTTATGCTTGCTGGAGACTTGATGAATAGAGGTGGACTTACAAATAGATTAGTTGATGCTGCTGGTGCATGGGTTGGCCATTTTAGAGGTGGTCTGGGATATGTAACAATAATTGCAACATTGCTTTTTGCAAGCATGGTAGGCTCAGCAGTGGCTTCTACAGCAGCTTTAGGTGGAATACTAATACCGATGATGGTTAAAGCAAATTATGATAGAGATGATGCGACTGGTCTTGTAGCTGCTTCAAATCTTTTATCACCAATTATGCCACCATCAGCACCAATGATTGTATTGGGTGTAACAGCTAATATACCTGTATCACATTTGTTTTTAGCCGGAGTAGCACCTGCAATATACATATCTGTAGGATTATCTATAATGTGGTTTATAGTGGCTAAAAAAAGAAGTGTAGCCCCTCTTCCTAAAGCTCCTGTAGAAAAAAGAATAAAGGCAACGGTTGATGCAATATGGGCTATTTTAATGCCAGTTGGAATTTTGTTGGGTTTGCAAACAGGGGTTTTTACTCCTACAGAAGCAGGTGTGGTTGCAGTAGTTTATTCAATGATAATAGGACTTGTAGTTTATAAAGAGTTAAAAATTAGAGATTTAATTGAAGGATTAATATCTTCAGCTAAATCGGCTGCTACGATAATGTTCTTAGTTGCTGCTTCCGCAATTTCATCATGGGTAATGACTGTTGCAAATATTCCATTATTAGTTTCAAATTTATTACATCCTTTTATAGGGTCCCCTAGAATTTTAATGCTTATAATACTAGGATTAATATTAATAATTGGTACAACTATGGATGTAAATCCAACTATACTAATATTAGCACCAGTTGTTATGCCAGTTATAAGAGAAGCAGGAATTAATGAAGTGTACTTTGGAGTAGTATTTGTAATATCTATAGTTATGGGACTTCTGACTCCACCAGTAGGGACGGTATTAAATGTAGCGAGTGCTGCAGGTGGCATAAGTATGGAGAGAGTAGTAAAATCAGTTCTTCCATTTTTACTTGTTGAAGTAATAATTATAGTTCTTATGATTATATTTCCACAAATAGTTATATTTCCTTTCCAAATTTTATCTGGAGTTTAAAATTTATTTCTTATTCTAAATAAAGGTGGTGTTGCAGAATAGAATTATCTGTTCTGTAACATCACCTTTCTTATAATTTTAACTATTAGTATATAAAAAACTTATACTTTCTTAAATTTGTATTTAAGTTTTTGAATTTTTAAAAAACATATATTTTTCTTGCAAACGTTATAAATATATGTTAGAATAAAAAAAGAAAACGAAAGGAAATGAAATAAAACGAAATGTTTTTAGAAGAAAGGCTTAGTTTTATCACTAATAAATTAAATGAAAAAAATAGGGTAAATGTATCTGATTTATCGGAACAACTTAAAGTTTCCGAAGTAACTATTAGAAAAGATCTTAAAGAACTTGAAGATAGAAAAATAGCTATAAGGACTCATGGAGGAGCTATAAAGGTTAAAGAGCATGTATTAGAAAATCCTATAGATAATAAAATTTTAGATAATATAGGCTTAAAAAAAATTATAGCTAAGAAAGCTAGAAAATATCTAAGAGATGATATTACAATTTTCTTAGATGCTGGGACCACTACTAGAATGCTAATAGAGTATATATCTAAACTAAAAAATGTAATGGTTATTACTTATGATTTAGATATAGCTACTCTTTTATCTAAATACAATTCTATAAATACATATTTATTAGGTGGTTATATAGAAAAGAAAACAAGGACTTCTTTGTCTATTGAAGGATTTCAAAATTTATCAAGTTTTCATGGGGATATTTGCTTTATAGGTACAGATGCCTTTGATGATGAATATGTTTATTCTACCTCTGAAAATAAAGGGAAAATAAAAAATATGATGATTGTTAATTCAGAAATAAGCATATTGTTATGTGATAGTACTAAGTATGGTAAAACTGGTTTATACTCATTTTATAAAAGTAAAAATTTCGATTATTTTATAAGCGATAAGAAAATAGAGGGGTTAAGCAATGTATAAATTTTGGAGGCATATATGAGTGAAGTTATTATTATAGCTGATGATTTAACAGGAGCTAATGCTAATTGTGCTTTAATGAAGAGTATAGGATTAAGAGCTGCAAGCGTTACTGGAGATGACATTAAACATCTTGATGAAGATATTGATGTTTATGCATTTACAACAGATTCAAGAGCTATGACTAAAGATCAAGCTTATAGAAGAGTATATGATAGAGTAAGAAAATTAAAAAAAGAAGATGTAATCTTATACTCAAAAAGAATAGACTCTACCTTAAGGGGAAATCTAGGATCAGAACTTAGGGCATTTCAAGATGCATTAGAGACTAATAACTTAGCTATATGTGTGCCATCTTTTCCAGATTCGAAAAGAATTGTAGTAAATGATTTTATGTATGTTGATGGAGTTCCTTTAATGAATACGGATGCTGGTAAGGATTCAAAGATATCAGCTGTTTCAAATTTTGTAACAGAAAATTTTAGTAAGGATTATAAAGGTGAAATAATACATATTTCTATAGATGAAATAGAAAAAGGTATAGAAAATATTAGTAAAAAAATTATCGAAAATAAAAATAAAGACTTGATAATATTTGATGCAATTACTAATAAGCAAATAGAAAATATTGCAATTGCAAGTGTAAGTACTAATATTAGATTTATTAGTGTCGACCCAGGTCCATTTACAAAAGAAGTTACTAAAGTGATGTATAAAAAAAGTAGTATTAGTACTAAATCATTAGCCATTATTGGATCGGTAACAAATGTAACCATTAATCAGATGAAAGCCTTATATGGAAACTTTGATATTTTTAAAATTGAAGTAGATCCTTTAAAATTAATTGATATAAATCTAGCATTAAATGAAATTGATAGATGTAGTCTTTTGGCTAGAGAAAAGCTAAATGATAATAATCTCATTATTATAACTACTACACCAGATGATATTTCTCAAAGATTAAATTTAAAGGAAATATCTGAAAGTAGGGATATGAGTATAGATGATTTGTCCTTAATGATATCAAGAGGACTTGCAAAAATTGGTAAATCAATAGTTACAAAAGATAAATCGATTTCAGGAATATTTTCATCGGGAGGTGATGTAACGATAGCAGTAACAGAAGAATTAGGTAGTCAAGGAATAGAAATTAGAGAAGAAATAGAGCCTTTAGTAGCGTATGGAAGACTTATTGGTGGAGAAGTAGATGGTCTAAAAATTGTTAGTAAGGGTGGAATGGTAGGAAGTGACTCGGTTATGGTTAAATGTATAGCTAGATTATTAAGCAAAGGAGAATAACATGAAAAAAAGTAGAATTGCAGTAACACTTGGAGATCCAGCAGGAATAGGCCCAGAAATAGTAGTAAAGACATTTGCTAAAAAAGAATTATATGAAGATGCAGATATAGTTTTAGTAGGTGATAAAAATGTAGTAGAAAAGGCTCTAGAAGTTACCAAGCTTGGTTTAAAAATTAATGTAATAGATCATGTTAAAGATGGTCTATATGAATATGGAACAATAGATTTAATAGATCTTAATAATATGAGTAAAGACTATGAATTCGGAAAAGTTAGCGCTGAATGTGGTAAAGCAGCATATGAATATATATTTAAAGCAGGGGAATTAGCGATGAATGGAGAGGTTGAATCAGTAGCGACATCACCAATTAACAAAGAATCATTAAGAGCTGCAGAAATACCTTTCATAGGTCATACAGAAATGTTTGAAGAAATATCTAAAGTATCAGATCCTCTAACAATGTTTGAAGTTGAAGGTCTAAGAGTTTTCTTTTTATCAAGACATTTATCTTTGAGGGATGCCATAGATGAGGTTAAATATGACAAGATTTATGAATACATTCAAAGATGTACAGAAGCAATGCATAGGTTAGGAGTAGAAGGAACTTTAGCAGTTGCTGGACTTAATCCTCATTCAGGAGAACATGGCTTATTTGGATATGAAGAAGTAGATGAGATAATTCCTGCAATAGAAGATGCTAAGAAAAAAGGATATGATGTTGTAGGACCAATAGGAGCAGATTCGGTTTTTGCTCAAGGGCTTCAAGGAAAATATGCAGCTGTATTATCACTTTATCATGATCAAGGTCATATAGCCACAAAAACATATAATTTTATGAAAACTATATCTCTAACAAACTCTATGCCATTTTTAAGAACATCTGTAGATCATGGTACAGCATTTGATGTTGCTGGGAAAAATGTAGCATCAGAGGTTAGCATGGTAGAAGCTGTAAAATTAGCAGCTAAATATGGACCACAATTTAGAAAAAATTAGGAGTTTATTATGTCAGATAATAGGATAATAATTGCTTTAATAATTGGACTTATTTTATTAATAGGTCTAATTGTTAAGACAAAAATACATACATTTTTAGCATTAATAATATCAGCTTTGTTTATAGGTATTGCTGGGGGTATGCCTTACGAAAATGTAATAAAAAGTGTAACCGATGGATTTGGTGGAACTTTAGGTTCTATAGGAATAATAATTGGTTTTGGTGTTATGATGGGGCAGCTATTTGAAATATCAAATGCAGCAAAAAGGATGGCTCTAACTTTTATCAAGATATTTGGTAAGGGAAGGGAAGACTTAGCTATGGCAATAACTGGATTCTTAGTATCTATACCAATATATTGTGATTCTGGTTTTGTTATATTATTTCCTGTGGCAAAAGCATTGTCAAAGAATACAAGAAAATCAATAATAACATTAGGACTTGCTTTGGCTTCAGGTTTAGTTATAACCCACACTCTTGTACCTCCAACACCTGGCCCTGTTGGAGCTGCTGGAATTTTTGAAGCTAATGTAGGGGCAGTAATCCTATGGGGTATTGTTATAGCTATACCTATGGTTATTGCAACATTGTTATATGCAAGATTTTATGGAAAAAAGATTTATCAAATACCAGATGAGGAAGGCAATTGGATAAGGCCTGAGAAATCATCTTTAGCAGATATTAATGATTATACAATTGAAGATAATGAAAAAATGCCATCAACACTGATAGCGTTTTTACCGATTATAATACCAATAATTTTAATTCTAATAAACACAATTTTATCAACAATTTCTAAAGTATCAGGATTAGAAATAAAAGGAATTTATTCTGCTTTGTCATTCCTAGGAACACCTATTGTAGCTGTAGGTATAGGTTTAATAATAGCTATTATTACATTAACTAAGGGCATGAGTAGAGATAAGGTAATAAAAGAGTTAGAAGTTGGGATACAATCTGCAGGAATTATAATTTTAGTTACAGGTGGTGGTGGAGCTTTAGGTAAAGTTTTAACTGAATCAGGAGTAGGGGCTGATATAGCTAATTCTATATCGAAAATGAATATAAACCCTCTATTACTTCCTTTTATTATATCTACCTTAATTAGATTTATACAAGGCTCTGGAACAGTAGCCATGCTTACATCAGCTTCAATTTCAGCACCAATAGTATTACCTTTAGGTGTTAATCCTGTATTTGCAACACTATCAGCATGTGTAGGCTCACTTTTTTTCTCATATTTTAATGATTCATTCTTTTGGGTTGTTAATAGATCATTGGGCTTAACAGATGCAAAAGAACAAATTAAAGGATATTCAATTATATCAACTATAGCATGGGCAGTAGGATTTGTTACTATTGTTTTATTAAATTTAATATTTGGATAAAATAAAAAGTAACATTTATAAGTAGTCAATAAAATAACCTCAAAAGGTTGGAAGCCAAAATTCAACTTTTTGAGGTCATTATTTTATTTGTCTATTTTTTATTTGAATACCAAATTTCATCTGCTGTTTCTTTCCATACTTCAGCATAGTCGTCACATTTTCCACAAAGATCATCTACATCTTCTTTTACTAATATATCTGTTGATTTAGCTTGTGATTTTTTAACCATATCTCTAAGTAGAGTTGGATTTTCAAGCATTGGACAAGGTCTTAACATATTATCATTAAATGGTTGTCCGTTACGATATGCCACAAACAATGGTGATTGCAAAGCCTCTATTAAAGTTTTATCCTTAATATTAGAATCAGAATAATGAATGAATACACAAGGTTCCATATCTCCATTTGCATTTATATGAAAATAGTTTCTTCCTCCTGCTATACAACCACCTACATATTCTGCATCATTTTGGAAATCTAAGAAGAATAGTGGCTTTGTTGCTCTAAATTTTCTAATTTGTTCATACACATGTTTCCTTTGATAAGGTTTTAGAAGTAATTGCTTACTTGTTGACTTTCCTACAGGCATAAAATGGAAGTACCAAGCAAACAAAGCACCCTTATCTATCATATAATCAACAAATTCTTCACTAACTATAGATTCATAATTTTCTGAAGTATAACAACAAGATATACCAAATGGAAGTTTATAATTGTTCAATATTTCTATAGAATTCATAATTTTTTTATAAGTACCTTTACCTCTTCTAGAATCTGTAGTAAATTCAGATCCTTCTATAGATATTGCAGGTATTATATTTTTGATTCTTAGCATTTTTTTAGCAAAATCTTCATCAATCAAAGTTGAATTTGTAAAAATTAAAAATTCACAATCTTTATGTTTTTCACATATTGTTAGGATATCTTTTTTTCTAGCCAAAGGTTCTCCACCCGTAAAAATGTAGAAATATATACCCATATCCTTACCTTGATTTATAATATCATCTATTTGTTCATTAGATAAATTTAAACTATAACCATATTCTGCTGCCCAACAACCCTTACATTTTAGATTGCAAGCTGTTGTGGGATCTAAAAGTATAGTCCATGGAACATTACAATTATATTTAGTCCTAGTATCTTGTTTTATTTCTTCAGAGAATAATGTAGCATTTAATAAGAAATTTTCAATGAAAGTATCAACAACATCCGAATCAATTCTATCAAGTATGTCAAGTATATATTTATAATAGACATTATCTTTATCATTTACAGTTTGCTCTATCAAATCTATTTGACTTTTAAAATCGTTAGGTGAAATTTTTTTCGCAAAATCTATCGCCTTTGGTAAATTGTTTTCTGGATCTTTGTGTACATATTTTAATAACTTATCTAATCCATAAGCTTTCATTTTTTGATCTAAACTAAGTTTCATAATTTCTCCTTTAAAATTTTAGTTATTTACAAAATGTATTCTAATTTTTTATATGTATCTTTTAAAAGTTCAAGCAGTTCCTCTTCTTTTTCTGGATTTGCATCATGAAGTTTTATTGCGAAAAGTATTGGGGAATAAAATATTGTGGAAATAACTTTTAAACTTCCATATTTACTTAAACCATAGTAATTTATTATCTCTTCTTGTTTTCTCATAGGAGTTTCTATGAATCTATCAACATAAAATTTCATGGCTTGAGGGTTTTTATACATTTCTATAGAAATCATCTTTCTTACTCTAGAAACATAAGAATCGTTAAGCAGATAGGAAAAAATATCTATTGCTAATTTTTCGATATTTAGACTTTTTTTACCATCTCTAATAATTTTATAATCTTCAGCATCATGAATCTTTTCATCTAGGCTTATTATTGCATTATTTAAAATGGTATCAAAAATTTCTTCCTTTGATTTAAAATGTTTATAAATAGATGGAGCTTTAATCCCAACCTCGTTTGCTATATCTTTCATACTAACGTCTGAATAACCAAACTTAGAAAATAAAAATAAAGCCTTATCTAAAATTA
>NZ_JAXDSU010000016.1:0-5129 GCF_034090325.1 Anaerococcus porci | reverse complement strand
ACTAAAAGAGGATGAAGCTAACCTTGATCTTCTTGAGCAAAACTTAAGGAAATCACATTATAAAAGACTTAGAAATGGTGAGAATCTAACTACAGTTGCAAGCTCTGTATTTGTCGATATAGCTTCAACTATTGAAAGAATTGGAGATCATGCTTTTAATATTGCCCGTTTAACAGTAGATCCTGTAAAGGTTCATAGTGAGTATGAAAAACAAATAGTAAAATTGCATGAAGAATAAGATTAAAGCTTTCGTATATTTGCGAAAGCTTTTAATTTTATAAATCAAATTTATTATTTTACAATCTATTGCATTTAATTATAATATATTGGGTATAAAAATAAAAGATAAATATACGAGAAAGTAGTATTGATAGAGAAATAATAAGGGGAATTTTAAATAATAATTTTATCTATCTATGGTAAAAATATTAAAATAGCAGTTTTATTAGCTTTATTTAGGGTGTTTTTTAGTATATAAAAAGGAGTTTTCATGTTAGAAGTTAAGAATTTTACCAAAAAATATAAAAATGGAAAGCTTGCTGTAGATAATATTTCATTTACTGTAAAAAATGGGGAAATTTTTGGATTTTTAGGACCAAATGGTGCAGGAAAGTCAACTACAATAAAAGCCATAGTAGGGCTTATAAAAAAGAGTAGTGGTGATATTACTATAGATAATATTATGATTGAAGATAATCCTTTATTATATAAGTCTAAATTCTCATATCTTGCTGACAATCCTTTGCTATTTGAAAAATATAATGGAATTTCATACATAAACTTTGTTGCAGATATATATGGCGTAAGTAAAGAAGATAGGGACAGAAGACTCAACAAATATCTTGATTATTTTAATATAAGAGAGTCTATGGTAGATGATATTTCATCTTACTCCCATGGAATGAAGCAAAGACTTGCCATAATAGCAAGTCTAATCCATAATCCAGATCTTTTAATATTGGATGAACCAATGGTAGGACTTGATCCTAAATCATCATTTAATCTTAAAAAGATTATGAGGGATAGGGCAGATAGGGGCAAGATGGTTTTCTTTTCAACCCATATGATGGAGGTTGCTGAAAATATTTGTGACAGGATTGCAATAATATCAGAAGGAAAAATTGTGGCAATGGGAAGCCTAGATGACATTAAAGAGAATCTTTCTGAAGATAAGTCCCTTGAAGAGATGTTTTTGGAGCTTACAGATGTTAAATAAAAGATTTAGACAATTATTTATTAAAAATTTCAGAGAAGAAAATCTCAAATACCTACCAAATACCAAGGTCTACGGATATCCTAATGACTATGTGTTAAGAATACTCTTGATATTAGTAATTTACGGTTTTTATCTAGGGGTAGGGTTTTCTATCTTTATGTTTTTAGCCTTCGTTTACCTTAAAAATGGAGATGAGTTTTCATATTTTATGTCATCATCTCTTGTAATAAGTTTCTTTGCCCTTATTTTAAGTATAAATGACCTGATTACTGACTATAGTAGGAGTAAGGAGATTACTATACTAAGAACTATGCCTATTAAGGAGAGTGAGATTTACCTATCTAAATTTTTGGCTAAAATTTTATCAAGTTTTGAAGTTTTCTTATTTTATATATTAATGGGTATAGTTTATTTCTATATAGACGGATTTAAAGCCATAAGACTTATAGGATATGTAATAAATTTTCTTCCTATGATTGTTATACCAATTCTACTTATGTCCCTTATTATCATGATTATAATGAGATTTTCAAATATAAGGTCTTATTCTAATATATTCAAATTCATAGGCTATGGTATAAGTTTATTACTTATAGGTTTTGTCTATTTTTACGCTTTCAGGTCAAATAGTGGAGATGCATTTTCAAAAATAGGAAAAATTTTTATATCATCTGATAGCATTCTTTCATATTTATTTATCCATACAAGGATATATGCAAAAAGTTTAAACGCTTCTTTTATAAGCTTTATAGGCTATAGCCTAGTTTTATACCTTTATTTTGCTATTTTGATTTTTATAAGTGAAAAGATTTCCTCAAAAATATACTTAGATTCATTTTCTGAATTGAGACAGAAGAAAAGACATAAAAAGCAAGGCTTGGTTAAAAGTTCACAAAATTCGAAAATTATAGCAATATGTAGAAAAGATTTCAAATCTCTAATAAGCACTCCAGTATATGTTTATCCTGTTTTATCTTCTATGATAATTTTTACTATATTTTGGGGATTTGGAGCAAGTGGATTTCTAGATATGATAAAAACACTTGATTTTTCGAATAAGGATTTATATTTAATCTTTATTATTGGCGGATTTGTCTTTAGATATTTTATATCGGCTAATGATGTAGCTATAAATTCGTCTTTATCAAGGGAAGGAGAGGGGCTTTATCAAACATTAACTTATCCGATTGCCCCAAGGGATAATGTTCTAGGAAGGCTTATTTCTATAAATTTATTAAATACCATTTTAAACATAGGTTTATGTATTATTTTATCTTTGCTTACTAAAGTAGATTTTTTGGCAAGTTTATCCTTATTTATAGGATTTACTTTAGCAAGTCTTCTTTCATCAATGCAGGGAATTTTGATGGACTCTAAGTCTGTTAATATCCACTGGGAAAGAGAGAAAGATTTGACTAGGGGTTCATCAGCAAATATAGGATATTATCTTGCAAGTGGTATTATACTTTTAATAGTAGGTGTATTTAGTTTTTTAATATATAATTTAACTAATATCTATGTTGCATTTTTATTTATATTTATTCTTATAATTTTAGTTATTAAGTTTCTTTATATGGCTTGTATAAGGTCATATAGAAATGGATTTTATGATGTATAAATAGATGAAAAAAGACTGCCAAATCATGATATGGGCAGTCTTTTTGAAATTCAAATCTATTTAGTTTTAGTACCAACCATTGTTATTCCAGAATGCTAGAGCATTATCCCAAGAACCGTATCTTTGAGCTACATATTGGTCTGCTACTCTTTCTTGGTTAGCTGCTGAATAGTCTCCATTTAAGTATGAAGATGAAAGTTGGTATCTTCCTATATATTGTCCGTTTCTAGCATTGTATGATCCACCTGATTCTCTCTGAGCTATGATTTCTTTAGCTGATGAGCTTGATCCTTGGTAGTTTTGAGCAGGAGCTTCATAGTGAGTTTGTGCTGGGGCTTCATAGTGAGTTTGGTTTGAAGATTGATAATTTTGAGCTGGTGCTTGATAAGAAGTTTCTTGTGTATAATTATTATTAGCTACAACCACTTGTGGCTTATTGGCATTTGCAAAACTTTCTGGAAGATCTAAAAGTGATTCATGTATGTATCCTTCTTTTCCTTCAAACACTACTTTAACAAATCCATTGTTTGCATATGAGATAACTTCTACTACGTCATCTTTTTTTAGTACTTGATATACTTCTGATTCTAAGTGATCATCTTTTCTGAAGTTAGCTGGGTTTATTACCTTTGCTTCTTCAACTACGTTAAACCAGTAGCTTCCTACATAAGCTTCTTTATCATCATATTTGATTTTTAACCAACCATTTTGATTATCAATAACTTCATAAGCTTTATCATTATCTATAAGTCCTATAATGTTATTAGCTTCCTTAGCTTCACTTCTTACATTTACTGCAGCTGCCTTATCGGAATTTTTAACAGCCTTTGAAGCTTCTGCCTTATTTGTTGCTGTGAAGATTGTCGGTAGAACTAAAGCAGCTACTAGTCCATATTTTTTTATTTTTGTCATAATGATTACTCTCCTTAATATTGTTTTTAATTTATTTGTAACTATTTTCTAGTTATTTTTGATTAAATTTATTTTTTTGTAACATTAGTTACAAAATAATTACAACTTATCATTTACAAGGCATATAATATATCAAGATTGTGTAGAAAATATGTGGAAATATATAAAATTTAGAAAAATTATCATTTTTTTATCTTATTTGTTATAATATTAGATAATTAAGTTAGAAGGAAGGTCTAAATGAACTTTATAAAAGCAGAAGAATTTACTGATTCTACTCTTGTTGAGTTGATTTCAGATGATAAATATAATGAAGAACTTGCCAAAAGAGCTGATAAGGTTAGAAAAGCAATTTATGGAAGTGATGTTTATGTAAGAGGTCTTATTGAATTTTCTAATTATTGTAAAAATGATTGCTACTATTGTGGAATAAGACGTTCAAATAAAAATATAGAAAGATATAGGCTTGATTTTGATGAGCTTATAATGTGTGCTAAAATAGGTTACAAATTAGGTTATAGAACTTTTGTCCTCCAAGGCGGGGAGGATATGGCTTATAAGGATGATGATATATGTAGGATAGTTGAAGAGATTAAAAAAATACATCCAGATTGTGCTATAACCCTTTCTCTTGGAGAAAGAAGTAAAAATTCTTATAGAGCCTTTTATAATGCAGGAGCTGATAGGTATCTATTAAGGGAAGAAACTTCAAATAGACAGCATTATTATAAAATCCATCCTAGTGAGATGTCCTTTGAAAATAGGAGACAGTGTTTATTTGACTTAAAGGAAATAGGATTTCAAGTTGGTGGAGGATTTATGGTAGGTTCACCTTACCAAGAAGATGAAGATCTTGTTAAAGATTTAAGATTTTTACAAGAACTTGAGCCAGATATGGTGGGCATAGGTCCTTATATTTCTCAACATGATACCCCATTTAAGGATATGGAAAATGGGTCATATAAAAAGACATTAAGGCTTGTTTCAATACTTAGGCTTATGTTTCCATATTGCTTAATACCAGCTACTACTGCTCTAGGGACTATTAATCCTTTTGGTAGGGAAGAAGGACTTAAGGCAGGTGCAAATGTCCTTATGCCAAATCTTTCACCTACTTCATATAGAGAACTTTATTCTCTATATGATAATAAGATTTGTACTGGGGATGAGGCTGCTGAATGTAGGTCATGTCTAGAGTTAAGAGTTAAAAAAGCAGGCTATAATATAGTTACAGCTAGAGGAGATGTTTCAAAAACTAAAAGATTTTATGTAGAAAAAAGAGGCTTATGCAAATTAAATTAATCTTTACTAAATCATTACAAGTTTCTCTAAGATAATTTGACCTTGATGAGCTGGAAAGCTTGTTCACAAAATTGTCTTTGG
>NZ_JAXDSU010000044.1:0-6139 GCF_034090325.1 Anaerococcus porci | reverse complement strand
AGATAATTCTACTTATTGTTCTCTATAATATTTTCCCTAACCTCTTTAACTGAATCCTCACTTGGTATCATCATGTATAATTGTGCATTTGGCATGAGTAGAGATTCTTCTCCCATGCTTCCGTATCCTTCAAGAGATTGGCTTTCTATATCCCAGTTTTGCCCTTTTTCTATTTGCTTGTTGACAAGCTCTATCATCTTATCATAAGACATATTTGTGTTTACTGATTTTAGGGCTATTTCTGCAAGAGTGTTGAAATTTAGTAGCATCTCTGGACTTAATAATTTTTTTATTATTCCTGTCATTATCCTTGTATGGTTTCGCCCTCTATCGAAATCTCCCTCTTCTAGATGATATCTTTCTCTAGCAAAGGCAAGTGCCATATCACCATCCATATATATTTCACCTTGTGGAAAGTGGTAGGCTCCTCCTGATGTAGTGAATTCTACCGGATTTTCTACTGTAATTCCTCCAAGTATATCTACTAATTCTTTTAAACTAGTGAAATTCACTTTTCCAAAGTAGTCTATGTCTATATTAAAAAAGTTCTCTATACTTTTAATGGATGTATCTACCCCAAAAAGCCCAGCATGGGTTAGTTTATCATAACCCATATCACCTATTTTAAGGTAGGTATCTCTTGGTATTGATGTAATTAAGATTTTTCCTTTTCTTGGATTTATACTCACTATCATATTTACATCAGATCTTGAGACATTGGAAAGAGCTCCGTAGGTGTCTATACCCGATATAAATACATTGAAGCTTTCATCTTCTTTTACTTGCTTTTTTTCTTGTTTTTCTTTTTTCTCATCTATTAAAACTGATTTTAAAACTCTAGTTTTTTCACTAAAGCCTTCAATGTTTTCATCTACCATAGCTCTAAAGCTTTCATTAAGAAGCATAAGATCTGCCTCACCATTTAAAAGTCCCTTAGCACCTGTTACATAGTCGGTATAGTCGATTGGTTCTAAGTTTGTAGAATCAAGTGATTCTAGTGCTTTGGTGGTACTTTTAGAATCTATAGTTTCTGCTGTAATTATATTTTTCCCATCTATTTCCTCGATTGATTTTATAGGAGAATCCTTTAATACAAGAAAGGATACTTCATTTTTTATTTGATGTTTGCTATTTGATATCTCTTCAACTGTGCTAATGGATTTGTGTGCATAGTAAATAAATAAAACTTCTCCAAGACTTAAGAGAAGTAGGATAATAAAAAGTAAGATTTTCCCTATTAGAAATTTTTTACCTAAAAAGCATAAGATTAGATTTCCTAGTACTGGAATAAATAGTATAAATAGAATTAATATTCTGTAATTTATTGGTAGAATGTTATATTTATTTATAAATACAAAAAATATTGCATATGTTATTAGAAATATTATGGAAGTAATTTTCCCAAATACCGACTTATTCAATTTTCTCTCCTTTATTATAAAACATATTATTTCAAAAAATATTTTATCCTACAAAAGATTATTTGTCAATCTAGGTAAAGGTTAATCTTTGATAAATTATGTCTTTTAATTTATTAAAGTTAGTAAGAAAATCAAAAAAATCCTACTTAATCGTAGAATTTTTTTGATTTTTTTGTAAAATTTTTCATAATTAGAAAGAATCTCTTAGTATATTTGCGAGATCAAATTTTGTTACAAGGGCAGGATTTGTAGGTGTACACCTATCATTGAGAGCTGTATCTGCCATCTTATCTATTGCATTTGCATAGTTTCTTGCATCAATTTTTCCAAGTCCTGATAGCTTTTCTGGAATTTTAAATTTTTTGTTTAGTTTTTCTATCTCTTTTATTATACAGGTGTAATCATTATGTCCTAGTTTCTTAGCTAAGCTATCTAGTTTTTTTCTTGCTCTTTCATCATTCTTACAGTTATAGTCTAGGACATATGGAAGAAGAATTGCGTTTAATCTTCCATGGGATATATGGAAGTTTCCTCCTATGGTGTGGGCAAGGGAGTGGTTTATGCCAAGTCCCGCATTGTTAAAGGCAATACCTGCTATGTTTGATACTTCAAGCATTCTTTCTCTAAGTGAAAGTCTATCCCCATCATCATATACCTTTGGTAGAATCTCAAAGACTGTTTTTATACAAGTTTCTGCAAAGGTATCTGTATAAATTGAAGCATTTTTACTTATATAGGCTTCAAGGGCATGGGTTAGAACATCCATTCCTGTATCTGCTGTTATAAAGTTTGGGACTGTTTTGGTGAATTTAGCTACCAAGAGAGCGTAATCTGGTAACATAAGATCATCTATAAGAACCTTTTTGCTATCACCAACTGTAACTACAGCAAAGTTTGTAGCCTCTGACCCGGTTCCTGCTGTTGTAGGTATAGCTATAAATGGAATTTTTTCTCCTATTTCTTTGTAGATATTGTATATAATTGCCTTTGTTGCATCTATAGCACTTCCCCCACCTATAGCTATTACAAGATCTGGATTAAAGTTTTTAAGAGCGCTTTTCCCATTATCTACTAGCTCTTGGTTGGGGTCAGGTCTTATTTCACTAAATATAGTATAGTTTACTGACTTATCAAGTAAATTTATAACTTGATCTATCATTCTACTTTCTACTACAAAAGGATCAGTTATGAAAAATATTTTTTTTGCCCCAAGGGTATTAATTGTTTCAAGGCTATCATCTCCAACCTTTATAGTAGATTTTACTGAAAATGTCATCTGTTCTCCTTTAATTTACTTTCATTTCTATCGGTATAAGTATTTCTGTTAAGTACTGGCTCTTATCCCTAAAGGTCCATGTATCCACAACAAATCTTTCTATGGATGAACCCTTTAATTTGTACCTATAGCTTTTGCTCCATTCTATGAGCTTTTTGTAGGATTTCTTTATATTATTATATGGTCCAAAGTGGTAAACTGATGCATAAAATCCCTTTTCTCTTTTGAATATATGGTTTCTATTTTCAATATCTTTCACAGTTTTTTGGATGTAGATTGCATCAATATCTCTATTTTCATCTTCATGTTTTATCCTATCTACAAAGGAGGAAAAATAAAACATGACTGCGCCTGTAATCTTGTTATTTTCTTCTTTTACAAAGTTTGTATAATCAAGACTTAGGATAGACTTTTCGTAATTGTAGTCAAAGTCAAATGGATAAGCTATAAACTCTTCTTCTTCGAAGTATTTTACGCTTGGATTGCTATTTCCCAAGGTAAAAGCTGCTGCTGCTTCGTTTATAAGCTCATGCCAATCTTTTATTATAACTAATCTTTCCCTAAGTTTTTTTATTTCATTTTCTGTATTTTTTATAAGTTTGCTAAAGCTTTCATCTATGTCATGGTAATTTGCTTTGAAGATGAATTCTTTTATCTCATCTAGAGAAAAGTCCATAAATTGTAGGTATTTTATTATTGACATCATCATTATGGTGTCCTTATTATAGTATCTGTAGCCATTTTCTTTGACATAGTCTGGTTTTATTATTCCTATAGACTCATAGTGTCTTAGGGTTCTTGTAGATACATCTGCAAGCTTTGATGCTTGTCCTATAGAATAAAGTTCATTTTTATCTTTCATTTCCCACCCCATAATTCAATCTTTTATATAAATATATAGTATTTTGATATATTTTTTCAACTAAATTATGGTTTTTCATTTTTACTAACTCTTCTATTTTCCATAAGGTTTTTAGGGACATAAAAGATATCTCACATATAAAATAGTCTGTGGAAGAGATTCTTTTTGACTCACTTTTTTCTGGCCTTACTTTTTCAAGCTTATCTGGAAGTTTGACTTTTTGATTTTGTAGAGCATTTTTGATAGATAAAAGTGTAGATCTTTTTACTGGTGATAAATAATTTAGACTTTTCTTTATTTTTTCAAAGTTTTTCTTATCTGTATATTCCATCATTCTAGCATACTTATCATAGATTGGATTAAATTTTTCATCTTTTGCGTAAGCCATGTCATCAAAGATTAGACTTATAAGCTCTCTATCATATGATAGGTATTGAGCAAGTCTCATTATCATAAACTCTATAGGAGAGTCTTGACATGATTCCCTTCCATTGAGTCCTTTGACTTTGTCAAATTGATCCCATTCAAAGTTTACAATAAAATTTATCTTTGCCCTAGACTCTTTGCTTATATTTTTTTCTTTATAGATTTCATCTAACTTTTCCTTATCTACATATAAAAATATATCTCTCATTTAATTTCCTTTCATAAGACTTATATTTCTAATTTGTGGATTTCTTATAGATTTTTGTACTTGCTGAGCTTGGATAAGTAAAAATGACTCATCTATCCTTGTCATATTTCTAAACTTTAATATTTCTTTTATATATATAGATAGTTTTTCGGATAAGTCTATAAGCTCTTTATAATCATTTGAAAGGATAAATTTTTCTATATCATTCATAAGCTCTTTTGGATAGTAATTTATTTGTTTTAATCTTCTTAGTCTGAGTTTATAATATGGCATATATACTTTAGCAAGTAAGAAAAGTGAACCGAATAATCCCTCTATAAATTCACTTTTTGATAAAAAAACTCCACCAATATCTTTTCTATCAAGGCTTCTTTTTAGGTTATATTGTCCAGCTTGTCCCATTTGAAATAAGTAGGCTGCAAGTTTTTTCTTTAACACATCATCTGGATAGAATTCTTTTAGGTATAATCTATATCTTGTAAAAATCTTACAATTATCAAAAAATACTTCGCCATTAGTTGCTGTCGCTAGATATGATTCTGGAATTTTAAGAAAATCAATATCTTCTATAGGAAATTTCCTAAAAGATGTGTACTTGTAATAAAATTCTTCTATAGAAAAAAGTCCCGTTCTTTTGCCAGCAGTAGCTGTCTCGATTCTTTCATATCCCATATATTTTTTAGGGATTTTCTTTAAAATTTCTTCTATTTTTCTTTGGTGCTTTATCTTATCTTCTTCTTTTAACCATATACAAAATCCCGGACCATAGTCATGGTCTTTTGAGATTTCATCATCTAGCCTAAAGTTTTCTGATCCTTCTCCAACCAAGCCTGTAGCCCAGATGTCTTCAATTTGTGGATATTCTTTTTTAAAGATAGGATAAGCTACATCATAGAAGTAGTTTTTTGATAATTCTATTGCCTTCATAAGATATCTCTTTTCCTTTTTGCCTCTTCTAGATTTCTTTCTAGAACTTTTTTGGCTGGACCTTCTCCTACTGTTTGATCGAATACTTCAATTGCTTTTTTGTAATATTTGATTGCTATATCATATTCTCCTAGTTTATAAAAGATATTAGCACAAGTTGCATAGGCATTAGCTAGATGAGGTACTTTAAAGTTATTTTTTTCATAATAGTCTATGGCAAACTTTGCATTTGTAAGGGCCTTGTTATATTCTTTTTTAAGTATTGAAATTTCTGCAAGATTTATCCTAGATACTGCAATTCTTTCCTTTTTATCTATTAAGTCTAGGGCTTTTTCTATATCAGCTTCAGCTTTATCTAGGATAGATTTTGACCTATAAGCTTGTGACCTATTATTATATAGACTAGCTAGTAGATAGCCTATATCATCAAAGTTTTTAAGGATTTCTTCACATTCATCAAGCCTTTTTATGGCCTTATCGTAGTTTTTTGCTACTATATCACAGTTTCCTATATTTAAGAGAAGACTTGCATATTCTTTAGATTTTTTGCCATAGTTTTTTATAACTAAGTCAACTAATATTTTATAAATCTTATAAGCAAGGCCTGTCTGTCCCTTTACTCTAAGAAAAGATGAGAGCTCATTACCTACAAAGATAATGGCTCCTTCATCCTTTAAACTTATTGTTTTAGAGAATTCTTCTAATAGGTATATTAGGGTTTCTCTTGCTTGAGATTTATTAAACTTTTCTTTTAATTTTTCATAAAAGTTCGATAAATCATATCGCATATTTTTTATTCTTATTTTCTAGAAGGAAGAATTGTTTCTACTTCTGTGTGTGGTCTTGGAATTACATGTACTGAGATTAATTCTCCAACCCTTTGTGCTGCTGCAGCTCCTGCATCTGTTGCTGCTTTCACTGCTCCTACATCTCCTCTTACAAGAACTGTTACAAGGCCTCCACCTACATGTTCTTTTCCAACTAATGTTACATTTGCTGCCTTTACCATTGCATCTGCT
>NZ_JAXDSU010000070.1:0-2411 GCF_034090325.1 Anaerococcus porci | reverse complement strand
AAAACAATAACTACTACATATATGCTTTTAATTATTTTTCTGTTCTTCACTTTTTATACCAGCTATTTGAAAATTAAATTTCCAATGAACATAGTAATTGGAAAAGATAATACCAATAGCAAGTTCAAAAAAACAAATAGTATAGATTTTCTTTTTATGGAAGATATCAAGCCAATTATCCCAAGTATAGGACATATAAAAATCGTGCTTATACCTAAAGGTTTCAATTCTGTAAATTTATTTAATAAATCTACAGGAAGAATATATGAAATAACAAATATTATTATGCCGAGTATAAATGTGTATTTTTCTATATTTTTTAGCATCCTACTTGACCTACTGTATTAAAGTATGTTCTGATTGCCCAAGCAACTTTAGCCATTGTTCCTGACATTTCGCTTTTATGTGCATCAATATAATCTACTAAGTCTTTATTACATTTACAATTCTTTCTAAGAGTTGGAGACCACTTGTAGCATTGATCGTGTCTTCTACAACCTTCATCTAGTACATCAGTAACTGGTTCATCTGAATCCTTTCCGCCATAACCTGGTCCACAATAATTTCCCCATATTGGTAAACCTATTGAGCGAGTACTATAACCTTCTGTATTAAATTCTGCATAATTTGAACTAACTGATTCTAACAATAAGCCTTGTTCTATAACTTCTGGATCTTCGTTATTATTTTGTGCATTTTGATAATCAAAATATAGTCTATCATTATCTACAATGATATATTTCTTAACTTCATCTCCTATTTTTTCAATATCATTATAGCTTAGACTTTCTCCATGTGATGCAGATACATTATTATTTGGTAAGATAAGTACACAAATAGCCAATACAAAAATTAACCCGAAAAATATTTTTTTTAATTTTTCTTTCATTACATCTCTCCTTTATGCTACTAACGCTTTTACTGCCTTATTTCTAATTTAATTTTATAGTAGTTAGAAATTTATTTCAGCTAACTTTTGTGAATACTTTTATATTGAAATATTTTTATCAGGCATTAGAAATAATCCATCACATATCCTTTGTATTTCATATTCATGTGAAATTATTATTAGAATATTATTCTTACTTCTTTCTTTTATTTTAGAAATTGCTTTTTTCTTCATTTCTTGATCCAATCCAGATAATACTTCGTCTAGTAGAATCAAAGAATGTCTGCCAATCATCATCCTAGCCAGATGAATTTTTTGTTTTTCTCCTTTTGATAAAGTATCTTTCAAATTTTTAGTACTATATTTTTCAATTCTATCTAATTCTAAGAATTGAATTATTTTTTTTAAATGTGATTCATTTACCTTCTTTTTCTCTAATATTGTAATATTAGAATTTAGGTTTTCACGTAATATAAATGGTTTGCTTTCTATAAACAAAACTTCATTTCTTAAATCTTCATCTCTATAGTCGCTTATCTCATTACCATTTATCAAAATTTCTCCTTCGTAATCAGTATAAAGTTTACTTATTAGATTAAAAATTGTTGTTTTACCTGATCCGTTTTCTCCAACTATTCCATATAATCCAGGTTTATTTATTTCAAATGAAAAATCTTTCAATATGTATTTATCATCATATTTGAACGAAACATTTTTAAATTTAAGGCTAGTTACTTTTGATAATTTCTTTCCATCAACTTTATTTTCACTGTCATAATCCATAATTTTCTTATATCGTTCTAAATCTACAATAACTTCATTAAAAGATAAGTTTAAATCACCAATTTTTTTAATTGACGAATGTAACTTTTCCATATAACTACTAAAAGCAACTATATTTCCCAATGTTAAATTTCCTGCAATTATTAATTTTGCTGAAGTAAATAAAATTAGAGAGCTCAAAATAATAGCTATCAAATCTTGTAAACTCGTTACTGTCATATTTATTTTCAAATTAGACATAGATACATTTTTTAAATCCTTAAGCTTTTTCCCATAATTTCTTTTAAATATTTTTTCTAAATTATTTAGTTTTATTCCAGTTAAATTTGAAATCGTATCTATTAGATAATCTGAATATGCATCTAATTTAGCAATATAGTCTCTTTGTTTACTAATAATAGTACTTTTGAATATGTAGTTAATTCCGTAAGTCAATGGAAGTAATATAATCGCAATTATAAATAATTTTAATGATATCCTAATCATAATGTAAGCAGATATAATTATACTAAATAAAATCATTACAATGCTTGAAAAAAAGTCTATATAGAAACTGACTATTTTATCACCTGTATTTTCTATTCTGCTTACAAGTTCTCCTTCACCATACGAATTTAAAAATTCATATCTCGTATCTAATATTTTAGCGAACATCGCTTCTTTTATACTATTTGAACAATCTATAGATAATATATTGCCTATCCATTCCTCCAAAATACTGCTTAAACTTTGAAATATA
>NZ_JAXDSU010000012.1:0-15100 GCF_034090325.1 Anaerococcus porci | reverse complement strand
ACTCCATAAACAGGACCCATTGAAAAACCACCTATAAGAGCTGGAACATCAGCCAAATCAACTTTCATAAAAGGCGGTGCTATAGGAATTGGAAATTGAATAAACATAAGTATAAAACTCATAGCAGACAAAATTCCTACCTTAACTAAATTTCTTAACTTTCTTTGGTCACGACTCATAATATCCTCCTTAATTTTAGGCATTAAAAAATGCCCATAAATCAGGGCATAAGGAAAAGTCCATACAAAAATGGACATCTTCTTTCATCCAGACTATACTGTCGGTTTGGGAATTACACCCAATCGGTCAAAAGACTCGCAGACTATAACTGCCGGTTTAGGAATTTAACCTCACCCTGAAGATACTTTTATAATAACATAAAATTAAAAAATTAACAAAATTAATCAAACTAAATATAAAAAAACTTTTAAGATAAAATTTAGATAATTTGAAAATTATGAAGATGAATAAGTCCTTATTTTTAGAAAAATAGTAATTAAGCACTTATAAAAATTTAGATAAAAAGTAAGATGCAATTGTCATTTCATTTCCAAAAATGATAAAAATAAGTTTATTTAAAATATTCAAACTTTCAATCTTTATAATATTTCTTTCTTATTTAATTCAACTTATTAGTGCCAACTATATAGGGATATTATTTCTTATTATTTAATTTTTCTAGTTGACACTAATAAATCATCTTGCTTTATGCTACTAGTACATTACTTATTCCTTATGAAATTCTCCTGTAACAAGCTTGGATGATATCCATCCCTTTCCTATATAAAGCCAGTATCTTTCTCCATCACTTTCTACTTTTGTTGGATGAACTACTTCTCCCCTTCTTACTTCTCCCTTTTTTTCAGATTTGATACTAGGAGATGTCCTAAGTTGACCTACACTAATATCTACAGTAAGGTCCTTTCCCATAAAGTCCTCTGCTTTATAAAATTCTACATAGTAAGGATTACCATTCTTATCCCATAGGTCATTGCTTATGATATTGTCTATATCATAGTCTTTAGAAAGCTCTTGTTTTCTTTCTTTTATGCTTTTTTTCTTATTATTTTCCTTATCATCTTTTCCAAGTTCTTCCTTTGCCCTATCATTTACTACAGCTATATCTTGAGATTTAGGAAATAGTTCTATATATTTACTAGAAAGACTTTCTGCTTTTTCATAATCTCCACTATTAAAGATATCTACTAATTGGTCAACCGCCCTTTCTTCTGCATCTTTTAATAAGTCTTCTGCCTTTTTATAATCTGAACTGGTTGATTTTGGTATGGTCTTTAGCTTAGTAACCGCCATTTCAAATTCCCCATTTTTTATTAGAGATTTAGCATCAGATAAAACTTTAGCAAAATCGTTGGACTCATTTTTCAAAGAAGAACTAACTTTATTTGAAGATATTTCGCCTCCCACAGTATCATTTGTTTCTTTGTTGTCAATTAAAGCAAATCTTATAGCTCCTACTATAAGTACTATAATAAAAATTATAATCAAGACGGTTATTATAACTTTCTTTATCCCTAGATAATTATTGTAATTATCAGCAAGCTTTACCTTTTCATTTTTATAATTTCTATGAGTATTCCTAGAATCATTATTGTTAATATTTTCTCTAAAATCTTCTCTTACTGGCCTAAGCTTTTGGGTTGTTTCTTGGTCTTTATTTCTATTATTATTTGCATTAGAGTCATAATTTAGCTTACTTCCACAATTATTACAAAACTTAGCCCCATCTTCATTGGGATGACCACAATTTTGGCAATACATATGCACCTCCTATAATAATTATTATATATCTTTTAATTTCTATATAAAAAACGTGCTGATTGCACGTTTTATCTCACCTACTCTTGATCACTATATTGCTTTAATTTTCCAAGAGCTTGATTTTCTATTTGTCTGATTCTTTCTCTTGAAAGGTTGTAGATTGTCCCTATCTCTTCTAGGGTTTTTGGCTTTTCATTGTCTAGACCGTACCTGTAGACTATAATTTGCTTTTCCCTATCAGATAGTTGGTCTAGGGCCTTCATTAGAAATTCCTCCATATCTTTTTTGAGGATTTGATCATCTACTGGAATGGACTCATCTCCAACCATATCCATAAGCTCATCTCCAGTCGAGTCCTCACTATCAAGATTTATATTAAGACTTGTAGAATTTACTTGATTTCTATTTATAAGGAAAAGATCATCTGCTTGTTTTTTGTCTATTCCTTCTTGTTTTAAAATCTTATATAACTCTTCCTCGCTTGCTTCTGGATTTGCCTTCAAGATTTGTTTAAGTTTGTTTAGTTTTAAGTACTTCCCAGCAGGGATTCTTATAGTGTGACCTTCCTTGTTTATTGCCTTTCTTATAGCCTTATCTATCCACTTATAAGCGTAGGTTGTAAACTTATATCCTAAGCTTAAGTCGAATTTCTCCGCAGCCCTTATCATTCCAAGCATACCCGATTGAACTAAATCTTCTAGTTCTAGGTCATTTCCATGGGAACGATAAAAGTAGGATGCCCTGCTTCTTACAAGTCCTTGATTTTTATCTACCAAGGCTCCTAGAGCGTTTTGGTTGCCCTTTTGGAATTGTTCCACTATTTGCTCATTTGTTAAGTCTGATAATTTGAGAATATCACTTCTTCGTTTGGCAACTAAGAGGTTTGTCTTCTCCTTTTTTTTATCATCATCTTCAAATTCATTATCTAAGTCTTCATCTTCTAGATATTGATCAAACTCTTCCTTTTCTTCATCTGTAAGCTTTTTATAAATCTTTAAAGCTTCTTTTTGATCAATTTCTTCTTCATCGAAGAAGTCTTTGAATTTGTCTAAGACTTCCTCATCTTTAAAATTTATTTTATCCATATAACCACCATAAATTTGATCTGCCTTAGCAGTCAAGTTCTTATAAAAATGATTTGAATTTTTATAAATTGAATTTTTCCACCATCACCATTATTCATTTTTCAACCTGTCCCCTATATCATCTAACAAGTCTTTAAGCTCATCTGATATAGGAAAGTCCTTGAAGTTTGTAGAGAAGTCTTTTCTTTTGCTTCTTTTTATCTTATGTTTCATATTCATAAGCTCATTTCTAAGCTCAAGGGCTGTTATCCTACTTGCCCCTCTTTCAAAAGCAAGAGATTGAACTTGACCATCATCTGTAACCACCTTTACATTGTGACGTCTGGCATAGAGGTTGGTCATCTTTTCTATATAGGTATCAGCCGTTTGAAACTTCTTGGTATATACTATTTTAATACCCAATTTCTCACTTATATTTTCCCTATCTCCATCTGAGTTGTAGGCATCAAATACCAGCTCTACAATTTCATTTGAAAGACAGGCGTACTCTGCCATCATATCAATTAACTTTTCTCGAGCAAGTTCAAGTGATTGGGACTGGATAGACTTTAATTCGGGCCAAGAATTTATTATATTATAGCCATCTATATAGGTTAGGTTCTTTTTAGTTAAAGCCATTTTGCCTTATGGTCTCATATATTGCAATAGCACTTGCTACCGACGCATTTAATGAATTTATTTTGCCAAGCATTGGTATTTTAATAAGTCCATCGCAATTTTCTCTTACAAGTCTTGATAGTCCCTTGCCCTCGTTTCCTACAACAAGTCCAATCTTTCCTGTAAGGTCTGTTTGTGTAATATCAGATTCTGCCTCTCCAGCTAAGCCATAAATCCAGAAATTTTCTTCCTTTAGTTCTTTTATGGCCCTATTAATATTAATAACCTGTGCTATATCGATGTTGTTAATGGCTCCTGCACTTGTTTTATAGACTGTTGAATTTACCTTGGCAGAGCGTCTTTCACCTATGATTATTCCATCGAAACCAAAAGCTTCTGCACTTCTTATAATGGCACCAAGGTTATGAGGATCTTCTATTTGATCTAATATCATAAGTCTTTTTTTATCCTTTAACTCATCCAAGTCCTTATATTTGAAATCTTCTACTTCAATTTCTACTCCTTGGTGATTGCCATCAATTTTTGAAAAATAGTCCTTATTTTCATAGACTATTTTTACATTTCTTTCATTAAGTTTATTTATTATTTTTTCTATAAACTTATTATTACTATTGCTTTTTAAAATATGAGCTTTTAAAATTTTTTCACCAGTGTCTATAGTTTCAATTACAGGCTTTCTACCAAAAATCTTAGCCATTATTTAAGCTCCCACTTAGTACCTTCTTTGGTATCTTTTAAAATTATGCCCATTTGACTTAGCTTATCACGTATTTCGTCAGCTTTTTGGTAATTTTTCTCTCTCTTAGCTTCATTTCTTTCGTCTATCAGTTTATTTATATCATCTTCATCAACTAAATCAGTGGATTTTTTCCTGTTTTCAATTCCAAGAACATCTTCAAGTTTAAGATATAAATTTCTTGTTTTTTCTACAAATTCCTTAGATGAACTTGAGTCAACTTTTGTATTAGCAAACTTAGCAATATCAAACAAAACTGTTATAGCATCAGGAGTGTTTAAGTCATCATCCATAACCCTTTTAAACTCTTTTTCAAATAAATCTAGCTCTTTAAGTGATTTTTTCTCATCATCTGTGAGATTTCCACTTGTAATTTTAAGCAAGTCATCTAACCTAAATTTGGCATTATTTAACCTATTTAGGGAGTTTTGGGCTTGTTCAATTATCTGTCTTGTAAAGTTTATAGGAAGTCTATATCCTGCTGATAGTAGCCAAAATCTTACAACCATGAGATCATATTCTTTCTTTATATCATGAAGGGTAAAGAAATTACCCAAAGATTTACTCATTTTAGTACCATCTACTTGAATCATTCCATTGTGCATCCAGTAGTTTGCAAACTTCTTGCCAGATCTTGTTTCTGATTGGGCTATCTCATTTTCATGGTGAGGAAATTGTAAATCTTCTCCACCAGCATGAATATCTATTGTTTCTCCCAAGTATTTTTTGGTCATAGCTGAACATTCTATATGCCAACCTGGTCTACCTGAACCCCATGGTGAATCCCATGAAATTTCACCTTGCTTTTTTGTAGCTTTCCATAAGGTAAAGTCCATAGGATTTCTTTTTTTGGCCTTATCCTTATCATCAAGCCTGTTTGATGCTCCTTCTCTTAAATCTTCTATATTTTTTCCGGAAAGATGACCATAGTTTTTGGCCTTTGAAATATCAAAATAAACATCTCCATCAGAAACATATGCCGCATCCTTATCTATTAATTCTTTAACAAAGTTAATTATATCATCCATCGTTTCTGTAGCTTTAGGGTGTATAGTATTTTCCTCATCTATATTCAAATCTTTGGAATCTTCCATGTAGGCTTTTATAAACTTGTCTGAAACTTCCTTTGTTGTAATATTTTCCTTAATGGCCTTGTTTATAATCTTATCATCGACATCTGTGAAGTTTACAACATATTTTACATCATATCCTAAATATCCTAAATATCTTCTCATGGTATCAAACACTACTAAAGGACGAGCATTTCCTATGTGCATATAATCATATACAGTTGGACCACATACATACATTTTTACCTTATTTTCATCTATTGTTTTAAAGTCTTCCTTTTTTCTTGTGAATGTATTATATATTTTCATATCAAAATCTTCCCTTAACGTAGTTTAATCTATCAATTATCTTAGACTTGCCCATAATAACAAAGGCATTTCCAAGATCTGGCCCATGTACATTGCCTGTAAGAGATGCTCTTACTGGAAACCATAAGTTCTTTCCTTTTATGCCAGTCTCTTTTTGGATAGATTTCATTACAGATTTAGCAAATTCCATATCAACTTCATCAACTTCATTTAGTTTATTAATAAAGCTATCAAAAATCATCTTAGCTTCATCAGTTCTTATAGCTTCAACCGCCTCATCTGTCCATTTCATTTCGCTATCATCTACATAGTAAAAATAAGCTTGATCTACTATATCTGAAAACTTATCTATAGCTGATTGCCAAGTTGCTGCAAGTAGATTAAGCAATTCATCTGGATAGTCTTCACCAAAGAAACCTGCTTTTATGCAATAAGGCTTAATTGCCTTTGCTAAATCTTCAACGCTCATCTCTCTCACATAATGACCATTTATCCAATCAAGCTTTCTTACATCAAATACAGCCCCTGTCTTATTTACCCTATCAAAGCTAAATTGTTCAGCCAATTCTTCCATAGTAAAAATCTCTTCTTCGCTATCTGGTGACCATCCCAAAAGAGCAAGATAGTTTATTAAACCTTGAGGTAAATATCCTCTTTCGATGAAATCTTCAACCATTCCATCTCCATTTCTCTTAGAATATTTTTTGTGATCTTTATTTAATACTGTTGGTAGGTGGATAAATTCTGGAGCCTTCCACCCAAAAGCTTCATAAAGATAAACGTGTTTTGGTGTTGATGAAATCCACTCATCCCCTCTTACTACATGAGTAATTCCCATTTCATGGTCATCAACTATAACTGCAAAGTGATAAGTTGGATATCCATCCTCTTTTATAAGTACTTGGTCATCCATATCAGATGTATTAAAACTAATTTTCCCCTTAATCCTATCTTCAAATGAAATATCTGTATTTTTTGGAAGTTTTAGTCTTACTGTGTATTTTTCTCCATTTGCAATTCTTTCTTTTGCCTCATCAAGGCTTAAAGATCTACAAAGTCCATCATATTTTGGAGTAAGTCCATCAGCTTTTTGTCTTTCTCTTAAATTATCTAGTCTTTCCTTTGAGCAGAAGCAGTAATATGCCTTACCTTCTTCTATAAGTTGATTTATATATTTATCATAAATTCCAGCTTTTACCCTATCTGATTGGATATAAGGTCCAGCCCCTCCCACTTCAGTAACTTCTCCATTTTTATCAAGTTTTACACCTTCGTCAATTTCTATACCTGACCATTTTAAAGTCTTTAGAAGATTTTCCAAGGCTCCTTCAACAAATCTTGTCCTATCTGTATCCTCAATCCTTAAAAGCATCTTTCCACCAGTATGTCTTGCATAAAGGTAGTTAAAAAGTGCTGTCCTAAGTCCACCGATGTGGAGGTATCCTGTTGGTGATGGTGCAAATCTAACTCTTGTTTCTGTCATAATTCCTCCTTAAATTCTTGCTTTTATTATATAATATATTGACATTTTTATAAACATTTAACAAATTTACTTAATAGTCTTATCTATAATTAAGTTATTAACAATTTTTATAGCTTAATTTTAACGTAAAGTAGGGAGTGATTTTCCACTCCCTACCTTATTATTACCCATATTTTAACACACAAAACAAATCATTTCAAGATTAATTATGAATTATATACTTCTTCTTGCTAGCTTAATTATATTTTCACTAATCTATTATTTTATTTGTTCTATAGTGTTTATAATGATTTAATTATATTATGAGTATTTTATAATTTCAATTAATGGCTATTAGGTATTTTAAAAATTGTAGTCATAAAATTCCAAAAATATAAATTTTTCTCTAAAAAGTTGTGAAAATTTAGTAAAAGATAAATCATTAAGATTTCAAGACTTATCACTGATAAAATCTTGATGGACAAGAACTTCTAGATAAATTATATGAAGTTATAGAATGTTTATTGAATATAGACAAAGACTTAGTGAATTTTAAACTTAGAGATTTTATAGGAAAAATCTGATAACTCTAATACAAAAAATCTCGCAAAACACAATATAGCTTAGGATAGTTTTCAATAGCAAGCCTAATTAAAGCTCTACTCGGCTAAGATAAGTCTAGTCTAGTCCAAGCTCTTATATCAGTAGTCTTATTTGGATTTGGTATAGAAAAAAATAATAAAACATTCTATAATATAAGTATAGTTTTTTTGCTTGTCATATTTATTATTTTGTACAAGATTTTAGCAGAAGTTTTGTTTATAACTTCTTATTAGGATTTCTTATCCATTTATAAATCTTGTAGCATTTCATGTGGCTTGCTTTATTACAAATTTTATCATATCTATATATCCTAATAAAATTATACTTAGAATTAAAGTAAGGTAAGCTTGTATTGATAAATTAATAGATTTATCTAAAAAAATCAATAAAGTTACAAGTAAAATAAAAAACAAAAGTGAAACTTATATCCATTCGACTATTATCTAATAGATAATCAATGATTTTATTAAGATTGTAAGAAATAACGAATCTTACAGTAAAAAATATGCTAAGTGTATAAAAACAGCTTAATATAAGCAAGTAGCAATAATAAAAATGTTACGAAGCAAAAGATTAATCAATAGCAAATAATTAAGTTTCAAAAGCCTTCAAAACTACTAATTATGGAAAACCTAGTTTTAAACATAGTTAGAGCAGGAAAAATCAATAGAAATTTTAACATTATAAATTCTAAATGGTAATATATTTTTAAAAAAACATTTAAAGTAAATCATTTTTTTTAAATAAAATCAGATAATAATTAATATTCACTTGTGATATAATTATATTAAAAATTTTAAGGAGGTAATATGGCTAGGTATTTGGTAGGAGATTCGATTGATACATGGAATTTTACTGACGCCTATAATAGTTGTAATGACAATGATATTATAGAGTTAGAAAAAAATTTCGAACTTTATCTCCCGAATGGTTTCATATTAAATAAAAACATTACTATTGAAGGTCATCTAGAAAATAAAAATAATACTGATTATTACACTAATAATATATATGGTGATTTTACAATAAAAAATAAGTCTAATGTATTGCTTAAATCCCTTTGGATTGAGTGCATAAATAATACAAAAAATATATTAAATATAAAAGACTCATCTGTTGTAAGTTTAAATAATGTAGTATTAAAAAGATCAGAAAATATAAAGATTAATTCTAACGAGGGTAAGTATCCAGATATTTACTTAGATGTTAATTCTAAGCTTTTTATGGACTCAGTTACGACTTTTGATATAGAAGACAATTATTCTGTGTTTTTCTTTAAAAACTCAAGAGTAGAGATTAAAAATTCAAATATTAACTCAAATCTAACAGTGAATAATTCAACAGTTAATATAGAAAATACCTCTATAAGCAAACATTATACAAATACAATTAATTGCCAAAACTCAACCTTATCTATAAAAAACTCTAGTGTAAAAGGAGGTTTTGTAGAAAAAGATTTGCCTTCTCTATACCTTAAAAATTCGAAACTCTATTCAAACAACTCTATATATGAACAAAATAAATATACTGCTAATATTTACCTATCAGATAATTCATATATTGAATCTTCTAATGACACCATCTCATCATTAAATCTATCTGAAAGTAGAGGGCTAATTGAAAATACTACAATAAAAGAAATAATTTTCATAATCAAAAAATCTTATCTTGTAAGTGATAAAAATTTGCTACTTTTAGGAAAAAACAATGAAAAAATAGATATCTATATGGATGATTTTTCTACATTAAGAGCAAAAATAGTAGATTTTTATAGGGTTTTTAATCCTAATGTTAGACTTAATGGTAATTCATACTTGCAAATTAATAATATAAACTATGAAGGTGAGTTTGACTTAGAAAAAATAAATAGCTTAAAATTTGAAACAAAGCAAGATTCTACTTATAAGATTTTAAGCTTAGATAATCCAGATAGTAAAAATGATAGCAATGGTTTAGAAAATTCTAATGAAGAAAGTAACAATGAAGTCGATGCATTTAGTGAACTCAATAAACTTATAGGTCTTTCCTCTGTTAAAAATGAGATAAATAAGATGGTAAGAATGGTTGAATTCAACAAAAAAAGGATGGAACAAGGACTTCCTGTTGAAAAAAGCTCACTACACTCAGTATTTTTAGGAAATCCTGGAACTGGAAAAACTACTGTTGCAAGACTTATAGGAAAAATTTTATTTGAAAATGGTGCCCTTTATAATAAAGATAAATATATATTTATAGAAGCTTCAGAGTCTGATTTAATTTCATCTTTTGTTGGAAAAACAGCAATACAAACCCATGAAATACTTGAAAAGGCCAAAGGTGGAGTCTTATTTATAGACGAGGCTTACACCTTAAATAAGGGTGATTCTTCTGTAAATCATGGACAAGAGGCCATAAATACCATTCTTAAATACATGGAAGATCACAGAGATGAAATAATGATAATCTTTGCAGGATATACCAAGGAAATGGAACAATTCCTTGAAACAAACCCAGGTCTTAAGTCAAGAGTTTCAAATAGGTTTATCTTTGAAGACTATACAAGTGATGAGATTGTTGAAATAGGAGAAAGTATCCTAATTAGTAAACAATATGTTCTAGAAGATAGACAATATTACAAGAAAAATGTATCTTTTGCTTATGAGTCAACACTTGATAAGTCAAATGCAAGATGGATTAGAAATTTCAATGAAAAACTCCTAAAAGTATTTGCAGATAGGGTAATAGAAACAGGCTCTGATGATTTTACTACTATAACAAATACTGATATAGATGAAGTTTTCGATTCTAAAAAATATAAAAATTACGATGATAAAGATGAAGATGCTTATGAAAAATTAAATAAGCTAATCGGTATAAATCAGGTTAAAAAACAGGTCAACGAATTTATTTCAATGGCAGAGCTTAACAAAAGAAGAAAAGATCAAGGGCAAAGAGTCCAATCCATGTCCCTTCATTCCCTATTTTTAGGAAATCCTGGAACTGGAAAAACTACTGTTGCTAGAATATTAGGTAGTCTTCTATATCAAAAATCTATTATAACTGAAAATAAATTCATAGAAGTTTCTCGTTCTGACCTTGTAGCTGGCTTCGTTGGCCAAACCGCCATAAAAACAAGGGAAGTTTTAAAATCCGCCCTAGGTGGAGTACTTTTCATAGATGAGGCCTATAGCCTTTCATCAGGAACTGGAAATGACTTTGGAAGGGAAGCAATCGATGAAATCCTCAAATTTATGGAGGACTATAGAGATAATATTGTAATAATATTTGCAGGTTACAGCAAAGAAATGGCTGAATTCCTTGGGATGAACTCAGGTCTATCTTCAAGAATACCAAATAGGTTTGTATTTGAAGACTATGACGATGAAGAGATTTGTCAAATAGGGCTATTAAGTCTAAATAGTCTTGGTTATAATATAAACGAAGATTTATATAAGGATATAATAGTTAATAATTATCACAAAACAAATGATAATAGTAACGGTAGATGGGTTAGAAACTTCAACGAAAGACTTGTAAAGACTATGAGTCAAAGAGTTGCAAATACTAATTCTGATGATATAGATAATATTTTAGATGAAGATTTACTTAATATAAAGGAGTAAAAAATGGATGATAACACTTATGTAAAGCCTCCTAATCTAGAAAAAGAGGATGAGTATGTAAAACCAAAAAGTAAAAAAGATGATTATGTTAAGCCTCCAAAACAAGAATATTCTAATATTAAAGAAAGTTATTACAAAATCAAGGAAAATCCTTATATCTATGAAAATAAAATTTACAAAGATCCTTATGAAAACCCAACTTATTTTGGTACACCAAAAGTCGGATTAAAGTTTTATATAAATTCCTATCTGATATACTCATTAATATTTGGATTTTCTATGTTTAATCAAACGAAATTAGTTGGTTTACTATTCTTGGCTTATAGCTTATTTTCAAATTATACCTACTCTTGGTATGCTGATTATAAGAAATATGTGGGTGGAAAATTCAAATGGTTTTTCAGCCCAATGGGTACTGTAGCTACTGCAGCAGCCTCAACATTTTTTCTAGATGCAGTAGATGGTGACTATAATTCTTTCAGCCTACTAAGACCTGGTTTTTATAGAAAAAATCAGCCTATACTTATATTTATAATATTATGCGTAGTAGTAGAGTATTTTAAATATATTATTAACTTTTTTATTGCCTTAGTTTCTATATTTACTCATAAAACTACAATAAGAAAATACAATGAGGCCGTAGATTATAACAACTAAAAAAATCCTATATATAAGCTAAAAACTTATATATAGGTTTTTTTATATTGCCCTAGCTTGATTTTTAGAATCTAATACCTCTGTTGGAAGACTTTCCAAAGCATATTCTAATTTTTTAATCATCTTTTCTTTATTTCTCATATGACTTGATACCCTAACAAGGTTTACTATATGTCCCGATGAGTATAAAACATCTCCTGGAACATTTAAATTTTTTAATAACTCTATTTGCTCTTCTAAGTTTTCCCTATTTGTTGTTTCTTGAAATTTGCCTTCTTCTCTCATCTTAAAAAGAAGTGAACCATATTGGACATCTGTTGACATGATAAAGATTCCTATAGGTGAGTAGGTATTTAAAAACTTGGCAGTCTCTTTTGCATTTTCCTTTGATTTTCCTCTACCCTTTATCCCTTGCATAACTATGGCATTATAGCTCATTTTTGCATATTTCATCTTTTCAAGACCCTTATGGTATTCTTCTAAGTCACATCCCTTATTAAGCCAGGATAAGACCTCTCTATCACCTGTTTCTACACCAAACCAAAGCTCGTTATAAGCTTTCTCCCTTAAAACTTTCAAATCTTCCTTGCTCTTATTTTTAAGATTATAAAAGCTGGCATAGGATGTGATTGTCTTTATCTCTGGTATATATTTGTGGATAAGATCTGATATTTCAATTAATTTCTCAGTAGAAAGTACAAAAGGATCTCCATTTAAAAGATATATCCTTTCAATGGGTCTTGGATACCTTTGTGAGATTTCTATAATATCATTTTCTACATCAGCTATGGGCGATATGCCGAATTTTGTCTTATGATACATGGTGCAAAAGGCACAATTGTTGTGGCTACAACCATAAGTTACCTCCAATAGTGGTGTGTAGGCTTCAAGTGGTGGTCTATAGACTTCTCCTGTGTAATGCATAATAGTCCTTTCTATATATTTTCTATAAATCTTTCGATATCTTCCTTGCTTGTCTTATAGCTTGTGACAAGTCTTACTATATTATAATCATTATCTTTTCCACAGCTTTCAAAAATGGCAAATTTTTCCCATTTTTCAACATCTTTATCACTTACTTTTACAAAAACTTGATTTGATGAAAATTCATAGGCTAGGTCAAAACCCTTGTCTTTAAGGCTAGTGCTAAGTTTTTCAGCCAAAATATAGGCTTTTTTTGCACCCTTTATATATAAATCATCCATAAATAGTCTTTCAAACATAAGACCTGTCACAAAGCCCTTTGCAAGCATAGCTCCCTTTTGTTTTTGTAAATTTCTAAAATTTCTCTTTAAGTCATCATTAACTATAACTAAGGCCTCTCCAAACATAAGTCCATTTTTGGTTCCACCAAAGTAAAATATATCACAAAGTTTTGTAAGGTCTTTAAATTTTATATCTGATTTTTTACTTACCAATGCATGAGCAAGTCTTGCCCCATCCATAAAAAGATATAGGCCATTTTCTCTACAAAAGTCATATATCTCTCTAAGTTCTCCTTTTTTATAGAGTGTTCCAACTTCTGTTGTATTAGATATGTAAACTTTTCTAGCAACAGTATGATGTTCATTAGTAAAAGTCTTGTATTTTTCTTGAAGTTTATCTTTTGTAAGCTTTCCATCCTTTGTCTTAATGGTTTCAATCTTAATCCCACAAGCTTCAATCGCTCCTGCCTCTTGGTCTTCTATGTGGCCAGTCCTTGCTGAAATTATGGACTCTTCTGGTCTCATGCCAAGACTTGCACCAAGTATATTAGCACTTGTCCCACCTGGAATAAAATAGATATCAACATCATTATCCCCTAATTTTTCCTTTATTAAATTTTCTGCAATTTTTGTATGAGAATCTGTTCCATAGCCAGGATTTAGCTCATCTAGGTGTTCTTTTATATAGTCTAGTATTTCTGAGTAACATATATCTGAATAGTCATTTCTAAAATTAATCATAAAGTCTCCTTAGTGAAAATGTTTCTAATTTAATCATACATTTTTAGAGGGATTTTACAACGAAAGCTTACTTCATAGATTTATGGATATAATATTGAAACATAAATAATCAACTTTATATAGTAAAATAATAAAACTCAAACTTTATTCTAAAACTCCCATACAATTTGCATCTTGTAATTTTACTATATTCGCTATTGCAAAATATCTTGACTAATAGATAGGACAGATTTATCAGTAATAAATTTTTCTTGTTATAAAGTGTAATATGTTATATAATAAACAAAAATTTTATTATATTAAGAAAGGAATCACTATGACAAAACGATTGCCCCTACCTATAGTTGGTCTTATGCTTTCTATGTTTGCTCTAGGAAATTTATGGCAGGATACAAGCACTGATTTTAGGATACTTTGTGGGACTATAGGATTTATTTTAGGACTTTTATTTATAATTAGGATTTTAAAAGATTGCAAAACCTTTTCAGAAGAGATGAAAAATCCAATAATGGCCTCAGTTATTGGAACTTTTCCCATGGCCCTTATGCTTTTTTCAGTATATATTAAGCCGATTTTTGGAAATAAAGCAATTTTAATTTGGTATTTAGCAATAATTTTTCATATAATTTTGATTGTTTATTTTACCATTAACTTTATAATAAGGCTTGATTATAAAAATGTATTTGCATCATATTACATAGTATATGTTGGTATAGTTGTGGGAAGTTTAACATCACCTGCCTTTGAGAAGAAGAATTTGGGAATTACTTTTTTCTACTTTGGTTTTATAGCCATGCTTATTCTTTTAGGGCTTGTAAATTACCGATACATAAAATATAAGGAGGTTCCAAATCCTGCAAAAGCACTTTTCATAATCTCATCAGCCCCAGCAAGCCTATGCCTTGCAGGATATATTCAAGCTTCAAATATGCCAAATAAGGCTATGGTAATTTTTTTATTAATCTTATCTCAAGCCTTGTTTATCTTTTGCTTGACTAAGTTTATATCCTATGTAAGACTTCCATTTTACCCATCCTACGCATCTTTTACCTTTCCATTTGTAATAACTGCAATAGGGATTAAGATGGCTTGTGGATTTTTAAAAAATGCTGGAATGAACCCTGGCTTATTGTTAGTTTTAGCAAAAATCGAGTTTTATTTTGCAACCATAATTTGCCTTTATGTTTTAATTAGATTTGTAATAAATTTTGTAAAAGTCAAAAATTAGAGGAG